>CALCGO010000319.1 GCA_937901055.1 uncultured Rhodobacterales bacterium | reverse complement strand
CCATCGGCTATAAAGGTCACATCACGCTGCCCGTCCGCATAACGCCAAACGATCCCTCCGTCCCGGTAAGCGTCGAGCTGCAAATGGAGTTCGGCGTCTGCTCTGACATCTGCGTCCCCGCCGACGCCCGCTTTAACGCCAAATTGGGCAGCCACCCCGAAGATGGCGTGCCGGCCATCAAAGCAGCCCTCCAAGACCTGCCACTTAGCGCCCAATCCGCCGACGTGCGATCCGCCACCTGTTCGCTTAGCCCGAACGGCAGCGGCTTCGACATCACCGCCGACCTGAAATTCACATCAGCGCTAAAAGGTAAGCACACCACAGTCATCGAATACGAAGATCCTGACATCTGGATCGACATCGCGCAAAGCAGTATCACCGGCCGCACTCTGACCGCCAACGCCACGATGGAATTCTACGGCGATGGCATGTTAACCGTTGACCGCAGCGCCATCCGCATCACGGTATTGGACGGTACCAAAGCTGTCGAGATCCAAGGCTGCCCCGCCTCGTGAACCGCGCGGTCCCAACGCACCATTCCAAATAGTTAACGAAATCGTACATACATGTTGTGCACGCATTGTGTACGGGTTGTGTACCGGAAAAATCGCCATTTCGGGCCAAAGGTTAACGGCATAAACGTTAACTTTTAGCTCTTGCTGCGCTGTTTATGTTCTTCCAAACGGGGCATGATTTCGACAAAATTGCACGGCAAATGCCTGTAATCCAACTGGTCCTTCAAAATCCCGTCCCAACCGTCTTTACAAGCCCCCGGTGACCCGGGCAGCGCAAACATATACGTCCCGCCAGCAACCCCGCCACAAGCGCGCGACTGCACCGCAGACGTCCCGATTTTATCGACAGAAACCATGGTGAACAGCGTCGAAAACGCATCAATTTCTTTTTCGTAAACATCGCGGTGCGCCTCCACCGTAATGTCGCGACCGGTTAGCCCCGTACCACCCGTCGAGATCACCACATCAACGCTATCATCCATCGCCCACTGCCGTAATTTACCAGCAATATCAGCACGTTCATCCCGCACGATATCTCGTGCGGCCAAAACATGCCCAGCGGTTTCGATCCGTTTTACCAGCGTATCACCGGATCGATCGTCTTCCAGTTTCCGCGTATCCGAGACAGTCAAAACCGCGATCCGTACCGGAATAAACTCCCGACTTTCGCTTGCATCAATATGTGACATTCAACCCTCGTCCAATCTCGCTTTTAACATCAACAAATCCGCCCAGGCTTCTCGTTTTTTGGCGGGGGTTCGCAGCAAATACGCCGGATGGAAAATTGACAACGCGGGAATCCCCGCGGCCTCGCGCCATTGCCCACGTAACCGCGTAACGCCCTGATTGGTTTCCAATAAAACCTGATTGGACGGGTTCCCGACCAACAGCAAAACCTGTGGTTTCACCAACTCGATATGCCGCATCAAAAACGGTTTCATCACCGCCTTTTCTTCGTCCAGCGGATCGCGATTTTGCGGGGGCCGCCATGGTAGCACATTGGTGATATACACCGCATCCTCCGGCGCCTCTGCGTTACGGCTAAGTCCAATGGCTGCAAGCATTTTATCCAGCAATTGACCAGACCGGCCGATGAACGGCTTCCCTTGAATATCCTCGTCCCGCCCCGGCGCCTCGCCGATAATCATCACCCGCGCTGCCGGATTTCCATCCGAAAACACTGTGTTTCGCGCACCCCGTTTCAACGCACATCCATCGAACCCCTCCAGCGCCGCACGAAGGGCCTCCAAATCACCGCAACCTGCGGCTAATTCTGCGGTCACTCCACTTGGATCAGGGGGTGTTTCAACAACCGCATCTGGTTGTTTTTCAACGGTTTTTGCTACGACTGCAGGCTTGGTCTTTTCTTCATACCGATCAACCGCAACCACGCCAATAGCCTCGTCAGCACCCAGTTCCACTTGCCATGCAAGCTGCGCCAACGCTTCGTGATATTCATGTGGTTCCATCGTCATAAATGCACCCTACCCAAATCCCGCGGCTTGTTCCAGCGGATTTCCCTGCTATAAGCACCCAAATCACGTTAAGGAGTCGCCAGCATGTTCAACCAGCGCCATCTTCTCGGGATCGAGTCGTTGTCCCCGACTGACATTACCGAAATCCTCGATCTGGCAGACCGATACGCCCAACATAACCTCAAACAAAACAAACACTTGGACGTGTTGGCGGGCCTCACTCAGATTAATATGTTTTTTGAGAACTCCACCCGCACACAGGCAAGTTTCGAGATCGCCGGGAAGCGTCTTGGCGCGGATGTCATGAACATGTCGATGCAGGCCAGCTCGATCAAAAAGGGTGAAACTCTGATCGACACCGCCCTTACCTTAAACGCCATGCACCCCGACCTTCTGGTCGTGCGCCACCCACACTCCGGTGCCGTTAAGCTGTTGGCAGAAAAGGTTAATTGCGCGGTTTTGAACGCCGGTGACGGTCGTCACGAACACCCCACACAAGCGTTGCTGGATGCGTTAACCATCCGCCGCTCCAAAGGTCGTTTGCACCGCCTTACCATCGCGATTTGCGGCGACATCGCGCACTCGCGTGTAGCGCGTTCCAACATCTTCTTGTTGGGGAAAATGGAGAACCGCATCCGTCTAATTGGCCCCAAAACATTGATGCCATCTGGCGTCGACAAGTTTGGCGTCGAGGTCACGGATAACATGACTGAGGGACTGAAAGACGTAGACGTAGTCATGATGCTGCGGTTGCAAAAGGAACGCATGGATGGCGGTTTCATCCCGTCTGAACGCGAATACTACCACCGCTGGGGCCTCGACCCGGCCAAGCTGGCCAACGCCAAACCGGACGCCATTGTTATGCACCCGGGCCCGATGAATCGCGGCGTCGAGATCGACGGAACTCTGGCCGATGATATCAACCGATCCGTCATACAAGAACAGGTTGAAATGGGCGTGGCCGTTAGAATGGCGGTGATGGAATTACTGGCGCGAAACTTGCGGAAATCGAAAGAGGAGGCAACAACATGCTGACCCTAACCAACGCCCGCATCATCGACCCCGACGCCGGAACCGAGACTTTGGGGGCCGTACGCATCGAAGATGGGATGATCGCTGAAATCCTCCCCGCGTCAACGGAAGGTATTGATTGTAAAGGAAAATACCTAGCACCCGGCATCATCGACATTGGCGTTAAGATCGGCGAACCCGGCGAACGTCACAAGGAAAGTTTCCGTACTGCGGGACTCGCGGCCGCAGCAGGTGGTGTTACAACGATGGTCACGCGGCCTGACACAACGCCAGCAATTGACACGCCAGAAATCCTAGATTTTTTCCGGCGTCGCGCGGAGGATTCCAGCCCGGTGAACGTC
>CALCGO010000318.1 GCA_937901055.1 uncultured Rhodobacterales bacterium | reverse complement strand
GCAAATCCGAAACCCGCGATGGCGGTGGAAATCGCAATTCCCAGCGTTGCCATCAACGCGACCGTCCACGCCTGTTCACGCAAATCCTCGATTTTCACGTGCAATGCGCCAGCGAATAGCAGCAACCCCAACATGCCTTCCAACAAAGCACCCGAGAACTCGATTCCCTCGACGACGCCGCGTAGGCTGTCTGCGATCCCGACTGTGGGCCAAATCCAGTCGATTCCCATCATCGCCAAGGATGCCAGCAAGGCGACGACCAGAATGCCGATAGCCGAGGGCAGACGCAGGAAGAAATAATTGATCGCCCCGAAAGCACCGGCCAATACGATTAACAACGATGTGATTTGCAAAAATGTCATAACATCCCCTTTTTCAAGCTTGATAGCATGAGACACGGAAAAGGGAAGAGTGACACAATGATCGGGAGGGGGGCGGCATGCGGTATTGAGCATTCTTGCATCTCGGATAAGGTTGCTCGTGGCAGTTTGAATCGCAAACTGCATACAAATTCATTTCCTCTTTGTTTGGATTCTAACGCGAGTATGCTGAGTTACCCTTATTGACGCATGCCCGAACTTCCCGTGGCCAAGCGTCTTTCTGGCGCCTTCTGGCTCGAGGTGCCGATACTTTCCGTCAGAGAAGTGAGGCAGATCCAAGGCCAAACCTAATTTGATAATTTCGGCGCCTATGTCGCGACCATCTGGCAAGAAACACGTTCCTACCAAGCGGTCATGTGATCTTTCCCCGTCGAGTTTCACCGTTATGACTTGCCCCTTACATATTCCGACCATCGCCCATTTCGACTTTTGTCCCCATGGCATGTTCAGTTCGGGTGCATCGATTCCGGCAAGGCGTATTTTCGTTTTTTGCACTCTGATCGTGTCACCATCAATAACATATGCCTTTCCTGTTAGTGTTAAGCTTGACGGTATGGGAGGAAGGTTTTGAGTTTGGGGAAGCGGGGCCGAGGGACTAGTAGCGGGCCGGTATACCCTGTGGCGTCTGTTGTCACTAGGCCTGTGAGACTGGTCGTTTGATTGCGAGGCCCAAACACCAACTATCACTCCACCGATGATAACAATGAGAACTAGAATATCCATATTACTTGACCGCATTGCGAAAGTTACTTCACCAAAGTAACGACGGCACGGCACATGTCCACTAAATTTACCGCAAGGGACGTACATGATTGACAAAAATCAGCAAAACTCGGGTATTCGCGCTACTGACTATGTTGTCGGCAAGATGCGCTCCAAAGAACGTGCTATTGCACTCCGGCGCATCAACCGCCAGTCACCAAACAAAAAAGCCCACACCATTAAGTGCGGGCCTTGTTTTACTAGACCGTCGAAGGGTACAGGCGTACCCCGCAGCAGGTTACTCGCTCGCAGGGGGCGCGGTTGGGGCGTCCGTTGAGGATGGTGGGGTCAAAACCACGTCGCCCAGATCAGGGGTCAAGGTGGTTGTTGCCTCAGGGGCATCAAGGCCAAGGCGGTCCAGAACCGAACCCTCGCCAGCGCTTTTCGCAGCAATCACTGTTAGCGTCACACTGGTGATCAGGAAGCCAACGGCCAGCATCCATGTCAGCTTGGTCATGGCGTTCGCAGCCGAACGACCGGCCGTATTATTGTCACCGCCACCCATACCAAGGCCGCCGCCCTCGGAGCGTTGCAGAAGGACTGCGCCGATAAGGCTCAATGTCAGGATCAAGTGGATCGATAGGACGATATTTTCCATAAGCGGCGTCTCTTTTCAGGTTATCACGGTTTCGCGAAAGCGAAGATCGGCATCTTCTAACGAAGAAGACAGGGGTTGTCGAATAGAAATCTGCACCAGCGCTCTGGTGCAGGATTTCGCGTAGGTACTACTCTGCCGCTTGTGGCGACGCGGCTTGGACTTCTTGCAAGTCCGGCAGCTTTTGCTCCCAGTTGATTTCGAATGCCGCAGCGTTTTGTGCCGCACGTTTAAGCCGCAGATCGCGGCGGATGGCGTGATCGCGCGGCAACATGATGACCGCCATCATGGCTTGGAACGAATACGCGCCGTTGGCGATCCAGATCCGCAGTGCCAGCAGGGCGGGCGTAACAATCAGCGTCAACATGGTGGCAAAGCCTAGGCCAAAGACCACAGCCGTCGCCAGTTGTTTCCACCAAAGCGATGTCGGTGTGTTGAACGAATACCCGCCGTTGATGAAATCGAGCGATAGCCCGAACATCATTGGCGCAAGGCCAGCCATTGTCGTGATCGTCGTCAACAACACAGGCCGGATGCGCGCCTGCGCGGTGCGCGGGATGGCCTCCAACTTTGGCATGTATTTGGAATACTCCTGATAGGTGTCGATCAGTACAATGTTGTTGTTTACCACAATTCCTGCCAAAGCCACGATCCCCGTACCCGTCATAATGACCGAGAACGCTTGCCCCATCACCATCATCCCGACCAGCACGCCAGCCGTGGAAAGTACCACCGCCAGCAGCACGAGCACGGAGTTATAGAAGGAGTTGAACTGCGCCAGCAGAATGACGAACATCAAGGCCATGGCCGCCACGCCAGCACCGGCAAGGAAGGCCATGGATTCGGCTTGGTCCTCGGCATCGCCAGTGAATTCCCAGCTAACGGAAGCGGGCAACGGGTTTTCTGTTTCCAGCCACTCGGTTATTTCGGCAACTTTTTCGTTCACGTTTACGCCGTTGGCGACGCCCGCTTTGATGTCAAAGAAGCGCTCCGCATTGATGCGGTCGATCTTGCCAAGCTTCGGGACCGCCTCGCGCGTTACAAAGTTTGACAACGGAACCAGACCTTGTGGCGTGCGAACCCGCAGCGTGTCGATGGTGGACAACACGCGATCACCTTCGGGGAAGCGCACGCGAATGGCGACCTCGTCATCCGAAGAATCCGTCCGCATCGTTCCCAATTGCAATCCGCGCGTCACCAGTTGCACCATGCCGCCGACACTGGCCACATCGGTTCCATAACGGCCCGCTTGCTGCACATCTACGTTGATCTGCCAGTCAATACCGGGCAGGGGCAGCGTGTCGTCGACACCCGTTAGCCCCTCGGTCGCATCGAAGCGCGCCCGTGCAATCGCCGTCGCCTCCAACATGTCATCCCAATCGGTACCGGTGATCCGCAGTTTCACAGGTTTCGCGGAGGCCGGCCCCATCGTTTGCTCTAGAATCTCGACCTGAAGGCCGGGCAGGGCTTCCATCGCGTCGATAGCTTTTTGCAAGATGTAATCGCCCTTGCCCTCGGGGCCCCAATCGTCGCGGATGTCCCAGGAGACCAGCTCGATCTGGACTTGACCGATGGCATCGCCAGGGGAAACCGCGCCGCCCGTGTTTTGGCTTAGCCCGCCACCGCCACCAAATGCGAAGATGCTTTCGACGCCGCGAATATCAATCACGGCGTTTTCAACCTCGCGAACCATGCGGTCCTTTTCCTCAAGCGACAGATTTCCGCGGGCGCGAACATAGGCGATTGCGCGTTCGGGTTCGGTCTGAACGAAGAATTCGACCCCTTTGCCATTGGCTTGGAATGTGACGAAAATGCCAGAGACCAGCGCCCCCGTTAGCAATAGCGAAACCACAGGCATCACTGGATTGCCCGAGATGAAGTGGATGAAATGTCCGAACCAAGTACGTTTGTGACCGGCATCTTTTACAGGTTCAATTTTGCGGGATTTCAGCGACCCGATAGTGACCGAGATCATCATCATGGCAACCGCTGTGGCCGCGCCGCCGGCCAGAATACTGGTGGTCAGTGTCAGATATATAGCGAATACCAGTGCTGCGAAGGCCGCGAATGCCAACAACAGGCGTGTCATGAAATGCAATGGCGACAGGGTTTTCGTCCAACGGGCCAGCTTGCCCGAAATACGACCAGCCAATCCGCCAACAACGGGCAAGAAGATCAGCGCAACCACCAGCGATGCAGACAAAACGAAAATCAACGTCATCGGCAGGTTCCGCATGAACTGCCCCGGAATACCCGGCCAGAACAGCATCGGCATGAACGCACAAAGCGTCGTCGCCGTGGACGACACAATCGGCCAGAACATCCGCGTTGCAGCCGCGTTATAGGCCCGCATCGGTCCCAGACCCGCTTTGATCCGTTTGTCGGCGTATTCCACGACAACAATCGCACCGTCAACCAGCATACCCACGGCCAAAATCAACCCAAACATCACAATGTTGGAAATTGAGATGCCAAACACCGACAGCATCGCAAACGTCAGCAGGAACGACGTTGGAATCGCAAAGCCAACCAGCAGCGCCGACTGAATACCAAGGGAGGCCAGTACCACAATCATCACCAGCGCAATCGCCGTCAGAACAGACGCTTCAAGCTGGCTAACCATGTCTTTGACGTTAACCGAGTTGTCCATGGAGATACTGACCGTCACCGCTTGCGCCAGATCGTCCGGCCAACTGGCGGTGTATTCATCGACAGCCACACGAATTTCTTCGACCGTATTAATCAGGTTCTCGCCTTTGCGTTTCACGATTTGCAGCGCCACGGTGGTCTCACCGTTATAACGTGCCGTACCTTGGCGGTCTTCAAAAGTCAGACGGATATCGGCCAACTGCCCAAGCGTCACAACGCTATCGCCATTACGCTTAACGGGCAGGCCGTAAACGTCTTGCGGATCATCAAAGGCCGACGGGATTTTGATGGAATACGCGCCCGAACCAACGGTAACCTCGCCAGCCGCGATCAGACGGTTGTTGTTGTTTACAACGGACAACAGCTCACCTGCGG
>CALCGO010000317.1 GCA_937901055.1 uncultured Rhodobacterales bacterium | reverse complement strand
AGAGGAACTAATCGCTATCCTGATCAAAAGTATTGAAACCGCCAAGAAAAACCACACCGGGTTGCGAGCCCGTTATTTGGTGATAGGCAATTTGCCGACCACTGGCCGTATTTAACATCGAGGGTTTCATGTGCTTGTCCTTCAATAATCCAATCAAGAAAGACTGCCCTATGAAAGGGAGGGCTGCAACAGCAACACGCTCAAATTTTATTTATTAGACAGATTGGTGCGGCTATCGCAAAGTATTGGTAAGGGGGATACCGCAGATGGTGAAATTACGACCGGTGATCGACCTAATAGTTCCATTTGCGCGCGTATTGCGACGTGCTGAAGTTGATCCCAAAGACGTCTCGCTAAAACTGGTGTTGGGATACGCCATACCGCAGTCGTTCCTGTTCATGTGGCTGGCATCGTTCATACCTTTTGTAGGTGGGCTGGTATATTCGCTATTATTGGTGCCAGTAGCCGCCAAAATTCACATCAACGAATTCAATATTGAGGCGCGAGCGAATAAGGCGGCGACGGTTCTTTGGTATTTCACGGTAATTATTATCGGATTTGGCGGAATCTGGGGCTTTGTCGGCCACACCGTCCTAGCCGACTCTGTCGCGCGCTCTATCGGGTGGGCAACCGGCAGCCAGTTCCAGATAGAGCTGGCATTCTATCATCTGGGATTCGGGGTTGCGGCACTAATGACGATATGGATACGTGACCACCTGATTACCGGTCTCGTAATTGCCAAATCCATCTTCTGGTACGGTGCTGCGTTGGTTCACATCAAAGACGCTATCACCCAAAGTAATTTCGCAATCAATAACGTAGGGCCGCCATTGATCGGCGACATCATTATCCCCACAATTTTGCTTTGGCTGCTATTCGCAGCCTATAAACAGCGATAATGCCGCTCGGAAGCTTGACTTCGGGGCTGCAAAGCGTAAACCACCTTCACCAGTAACCGGGCGCATTGTAGGCGTCAAACCACGAGGAGAATTGCCATGAGCAATGATAAGAAAACGCACGACGTCGAGAAACTGGATTTCGTTGATATCCAGTCCAGCCGTCGCAGAACTTCCGAAAATATTCAGAATGAGGGCGCCGCTGAGCGCGACGAAGAGCTTGTTAGCAAACTCGTTGCTGATGCGCCAAAAGAGACCGCAAAACCCGCTACCCCGAAAAGCGCGCCGAAGGCTGCAAAACCCGCGCAGGCGCAAGTCCCCAAAAAACCCGCAATGATAGAGGTTGAATCAATTCCCGTGTCAGATATCCCAGTAGACGAAGTCGCCGCATCCAATAATATTTTCCTGACTATGCCCGACGGCGCGAAGCGGGAATACCCCGCCGGAATCACCGGTGCCGAAGTCGCCAGCGACATTTCGAAGTCGCTCGGCAAGGCCGCATTCGCCTGCGCGATTGACGGCACGTTCAGCGACCTCTCGATCCATATCGAGGCAGACGCCGAATTCCAGATTTACACCGCTAAAGACGAAGAACAGGCGCTGGAACTTATCCGCCATGACGCCGCTCATATCATGGCGCGCGCGGTGCAGGAAATCTGGCCTGACGTGAAGGTGACAATCGGCCCAGTTATCAAAAACGGCTGGTACTACGATTTTGACAGGGAGGAGGCGTTCACGCCCGAAGACCTGATCGCCATTGAGAAGAAGATGCGCGAGATCATCAACAAACGCGAACCCGTGACAACCGAAGTCTGGGACCGCGAGCGTGCAATCAAGTTCTACGAGGCCAATAACGAGCCTTACAAAGTCGAACTCATCAACGGCATTCCGGGTGACGAAGACCTGCGCATGTATTGGCACGGCCATTGGCAGGACCTTTGCCGTGGGCCGCATTTGGCGCACACAGGGCAAGTTCCGGGCGACAGTTTCAAACTGATGTCGGTTGCCGGCGCGTATTGGCGTGGTGATAGCAATAACGCCATGTTGCAACGTATCTACGGCGTGGCTTTCCGCAACAAGAAAGACCTGAAGGCCCACCTGTTTATGCTGGAGGAGGCCGAGAAACGCGACCACCGCAAGCTTGGCAAATCGATGGACCTGTTCCACATTCAAGAAGAAGCTCCCGGCATGGTGTTCTGGCACTCCAACGGTTGGACTTTGTACCGTGTCCTGCAAGACTACATGCGCCGCCGCCAAATCGCGGACGGGTATCAAGAAATCAACACCCCGCAAGTCGTGGACCGCAAATTGTGGGAAGCATCGGG
Organism: uncultured Rhodobacterales bacterium; assembly: GCA_937901055.1. Taxonomy (GTDB): domain Bacteria; phylum Pseudomonadota; class Alphaproteobacteria; order Rhodobacterales; family Rhodobacteraceae; genus NORP23. The sequence goes on along the minus strand of CALCGO010000317.1, from coordinate 2,541 downwards.
CCACTGGGATAAATATCGCGAGAACATGTTCATCACCGAAATTGATGAAGAACATGCTAATGAAAAACGCGTGAACGCCCTGAAACCGATGAATTGCCCATGCCATGTTCAGGTTTATAACCAAGGTCTGAAATCTTACCGCGACCTGCCGTTGCGTTTGGCGGAATTTGGATCATGCCATCGGTATGAAAGCTCAGGTTCCATGCACGGTTTGATGCGGGTTCGTGGGTTCACACAGGACGATGCGCATATCTTCTGCACCGAAGACCAAATCGCCTCCGAAACCAAGAAGTTCATCGAACTACTGTCGAGTGTTTACGCCGATCTGGGCTTCGAGAAGTTCGAGATCAAATTCTCCACCCGCCCCGAGGTTCGCGCCGGCTCTGACGAAGTTTGGGACGAAGCCGAAGCCGCGCTTGAAAACGCGATCAAGCTTCTAGGGCTCCCTTATGAAGTCGATGAAGGTGAAGGTGCGTTCTATGGGCCGAAGCTTGATTTCAAACTGACAGATGCGATTGGTCGCGAATGGCAGTTGGGAACTTTGCAGGCCGATTTCGTGCTGCCGGAACGTCTGGAGGCTGAATACATCGGTGAAGACGGGCAGAAACACACACCCGTCATGCTGCACCGTGCAACCCTTGGATCGTTTGAACGCTTCCTAGGTGTGTTGATCGAAAACTACGCCGGAAAATTTCCGCTGTGGTTGGCGCCGCGCCAAGTTGTCGTTGCCTCGATTGTGTCGGACGCTGATGATTGGGTGAACGAGGTTGCCGCCCGTCTTCGCGCCAAAGGTATCCGCGCCGAAGTGGATGTGCGTAACGAAAAGATCAACTACAAGGTTCGCGAACATTCCTTGGGCAAGGTCCCCGTAATCCTGGCCGTCGGTATGCGCGAGGTGGAGGAAAAGACCGTTTCGATGCGCCGCTTGGGCGATAAAGGTTCCAACGTTATGACCGCGGACGAGGCGGTCGAGGCCCTGACGCTGGAAGCGTTGGCACCTGATCTTCGGTAGCGCGCTGTGGAAACGGTAATCGTTCTACATGGGCTTAGCCGCTCGATGATGTCGATGCGGCGGTTGTCAAAACATGTTGCTGAGGGCGGGTTCAACCCTGTCCTCATCGACTACCCGTCCGGCGAAACCACGATCGAGCTTTTGGCCGAAGGGATTTTTTCGGAACTCCCGAAGGAAGGGAAGCTGCATTTCGTCGGGCACTCGCTTGGCGGGGTATTATCCGTGCGGGTCGCCAAAATGTTGCCCGATGCGCGACGTGGCCGGATCGTGCAGATAGGCGCGCCGAATTTCGGCAGCGAAATCGCGCAACGTGTTGCCATTTTCGACAAACTCATCGGCCCCGCTTTGGCCGAACTGGTGCCCCATTCCGGCGAAGACACAATCGGCCTTGATATAGGGGCAATTGCGGGAACGGCGGCGATACCTGCCTATGGCTTGATTACCGGGATCGAGGGCCTGAACGACGGAAAAGTGTCCGTGATCAGCGCATGGGGGAATGCCCCTGAGGGGAAACGCATATCCTTTCCGGTCGCCCACAGCATCATGATGCAAGACCGTCGCGTTATTGATGCATCGGTTCAGTTCCTGAAAACCGGAACCTTTTCGGCCTAGGGTTACGCCCAAACATGCGTCCTCCACATTTTATTAACCATTTCCGCGTATAAGATTCGATACTGAGCGAGGCGGATTAACACCCCGTAGGTTTATCGCGCTAAAAAACTTTGAATTCTCGTTGCGGTGGCGCGCAGCACCACGACACTAAACTGCTCATTCGTTGCGCCGATTATCAACCGGCATTTGCAGGCAACAGCTTAGGAATGGGTCTTTAGCGCGGTAAACCTGACCTTCGGTCAGCAATGGGTGATCTTTAAACCGGATCCCCGAAATCAGGTTCGATTTGAACTCCCCGAGCGTTGCAATCACCAAAAGGCGCGGGTTCCACCCGAACGCCTCTTTTTTCGTGCCAACTGCCGGACCTCTGACACCTACCCTATTTTGTCAGGAGTCCGCGAGCCGCTCTAACGCTTCGGGGTTAAACCCCTTGATGATAAGCCAAAGCGCGAAAACCATCTCTTGGACTGCAAGCGGCGCTATCAAAGTTATAGCGACGGTTTGCGAGATCGGGAAGAAGGGCATGATGATCGCAATAGTGCCCAGCATGACTGCCGAAATCAGCCCCCAAGCCGAAATCCAGCGCGGGACCAAGCGCGATTGCCAAAGCATCCAGTTGAGCATCAACATACCGACAACGAAGATCAGATTGTAGATCGTTCCGGACGTTCCGCCCCAAGCCTCGCCACCGATCAATGCTTGCGACAGAACCTCCAACGTGGCCACATCAGCCGCGGGATGCGCGGGCAGGCTCTCGGACAAGGTTAGCACCAGCATTCTGCTGATTTCCGTACTCGCGAAAATCGCGGCTTCGAACAAACGAAAGGCAACGTACCCGATTGCCAGCACCGCACTGACTTTTCGAGACCTCAGTATAAGGCCTATATTTCAGTTTGATATTACCGAGTTCGAGATGG
>CALCGO010000316.1 GCA_937901055.1 uncultured Rhodobacterales bacterium | reverse complement strand
GCGGGAAACTACTTCATTAAAATTTCGTTCGCCCTGATGGGGCACTTTAAGGGTGGTCCTGCAAAAGCGGCGGTTGTTGCCTCTGCGGCGATGGGCCTGATCTCGGGCTCCTCGATTGCCAATACGGTGACGACGGGTACGTTTACCATTCCGCTAATGAAGCGTGTAGGTTTCTCGGCCGAGAAAGCAGGCGCGGTTGAGGTGGCTTCCTCCACCAACGGCCAGCTGACCCCTCCTGTGATGGGTGCAGCTGCCTTCTTGATGATCGAGTATACAGGGCTTTCGTATATCGAGGTTATCAAAGTCGCGTTCCTCCCATCGATCATCAGCTACATCGCGCTGGTCTACATCGTGCATCTAGAGGCTGCGAAGCTTGGTCTTGAAGGGTTGCCACGGGCTGGCCAGCCAAAGACCCGCGCGCAACGCCTTATGGGCGTGGCGTTCGGCTTTGCGACGTTCTTTGTGCTGTGCTTCGTAACCTACTACGGTCTTGGCTGGCTGAAAGGCGTCTTTGGCGATTACACCCTTATCGGTATGTCCGTGACATTCTTTGCTGTCTATGCGGCTCTTATATGGATGGCAGCGAAGTATCCCGATCTGGAAGTTGATGACCCGAATGCACCATTCCTTGAATTACCCGAGGCTGGGCCAGTTGCAAAAACCGGTTACTATTTCGCACTGCCCGTTGTGGTGCTGATCTGGTGCTTGATGGTCGAACGGTTCTCGCCCGGGCTGTCAGCCTTCTGGGCAACCATGGCGATGATCTTTGTACTGTTGACACAACATCCGTTGAAGGCGTTCTTCCGTCGTGACGGATCCATGGGTAGCAGCATCAAAGCAGGCCTTGGCCAATTGGTTGACGGTCTGATCTCTGGCTCCCGCAACATGATCGGTATCGCCGTGGCAACCGGTACAGCGGGTATCATCGTTGGCACCGTGACGCTAACAGGTGCGCATCAGGTTATCGGCGAGTTTATCGAGCTGATCTCGGGTGGCAGCCTTCTGTTAATGCTGATCTTCGTGGCGATTTTCTCGTTGATCTTGGGAATGGGGTTGCCGACTACGGCGACGTACATCGTGATTACCTCGCTCATGGCACCGGTGATCATTCAGGTTGGCGCACAATCGGGCTTGATCGTTCCGTTGATCGCAGTCCACATGTTCGTGTTCTACTTTGGTATTCTCGCGGATGATACGCCGCCCGTGGGGCTTGCGGCCTTTGCAGCCGCGGCGATTTCCAAAGGTGACCCCATCAAAACAGGTATCATCGGCTTCAGCTACGACGTTAGAACCGCGATCCTGCCCTTCCTGTTCATCTTCAACACGGAGTTGTTGTTGATCGACGTGACCGTAGCAAAAGCGATATTCGTCTTTGCAATCTCGGTTGTAGCGATGATGTTGTTCGCAGCTACGACCCAAGGGTGGTTCCTGACCAAGTCTAGATATTGGGAAAGTGCGGCCCTGTTGATCATTGCGTTCACTCTGTTCCGGCCAGGCTTCTGGCTCGATATGTGGCAAGACCCCTATATCGACACCCCTGCATCGCAGATCTTGGTGTTGGCAGATGCCGCTGGCGATGATGAAAGCTTGCGGATCAGAGTCACGGGCGAAGATTTCTCGTCTGGCAAAATCGTCGATACCACAGTTTCGCTACCGCTCGGACTGATGTCTGAAGGGGACGGCGCGGCGCGCCTCGAGAAATCCTCGGGGATTGCGTTCCTTGCCGATGGCGATCAAATGTTTGTCGATAATGTCGTCTTTGGCGGCTACGCGCAGGAACGCGGAATTGATTTCGATTGGGAAGTAACCAACATCGAAGTGGATTCGGTCCGTCCTGTTAAGGAATGGTTCTACATTCCGGCGTTATTGCTGCTTGGTCTGGTTGTGTTCTTGCAACGTGGCCGTGTCGGTAAACTCGAAGAAACTGCATAGGAAAGGAGCAATATCATGTATAAATCCATCTTGTTGCCCATCGACCTCAACGAGCAATCCTCATGGGAAAAGTCCATTCCCGTGGCGATTGATATGGCGAAAACCTATGGCGCGAGCGTTCGCGTCATGACGGTGATCCCCGATTACGGCAAGTCTATCGTGGGGTCGTATTTCCCTGCCGAATTCTCGGATAAGGCACTGGCGAATACGACCGCCGCCCTAGAGAAACTGATCGCGGAAGCTTTTCCGGCCGATGTTAACGTTGAAGGCACCGCACTGCATGGCTCCGTCTACAAGGAGGTGCTTGAAGTAGCAGATTCGACCGGGGCGGACCTAATTGTCCTAACCTCGCATCGTCCCGCACGCAGCGATTACTTGCTTGGCCCGAACGCCGCACGAGTGGTCCGCCACGCCAAACAATCGGTATTCGTCGTACGCGCTTAAGGCGGGCAGCATTGAACAAAATTCACGAGCTTGGTTGGAAGATCAAGCTCGTGAAACCGTCAGGCATTTACGCGCGAGGAAGCAGACGACTAAGTTGATGTCGTTGACAATCCTCTCTGACCCTACGCGCCGAGTTTGGCCATATCCAATACGACAAATCTGTTCCATAGTTGTTAACGTCAGACAGTTTAGGCCTGTCGAAGACACGTGGCATTCTAAAGAGAAATTGCCTAAATAAGCAGCCAGCGCGACACTAATGCGGCTCAGGTACAATCCGCAGCAGGCTGCATTGGGATGAAGACTCGTCTGGCATCCAAGTTCGAATTTGATAATTCGTGGCGAAAACTATACGTTGGCGAAAACCTAAGCACTTGGAAGTTCTATTGTGAATACTGGACCAGATATCTACCTCCTCAACCTTGATCGCCACAAGACCCGGTTGGAAAACTTGCGCACTCAACTCGACGATCTAGGGCTTACTTGGGAACGGGTTGTAGCCGTCGATGCAAAGGATGCGAGTGAGGAAGAGCTCGCAAAATATACTGACCCAACTGGGCCAATTCCTAGAATGGGTGCCGGTGCACGGGCCTGTACTGCTGGCCATTTCAAGATATGGGAGAGATTTCTTGAAACAAATGCACGCGTCGCGTTCATCCTGGAAGATGATGTCAGGGTTTCCAAAAAATTGGCTGCCTTTGTCAAAACTGCTCCAGCCTATGCAAATGAAGTGGATATCTTGAATTTTAACAGGCAAAAATCGAGACGCACTCAAAAGAAACTGGTGGTTTCTAAGGTCGCCCCGATTACCAGCGACGTCTTTACGGGTAGGCGATTACTCGGCCCGCATTACGGGACAGCAGGCTATATGATAACCCGCAGCGCAGCCGAGCGATTATGCTATCACATAGGACGCACGAACGTGCCTATTGACCACTTGCTTTTTAACCCGAACGTATCGAGCTTTAATACATCATCTCGGATATATCAGGCGTTTCCTGCTATGGTCGAACCGGATGTGAAAAAATTCCAAACAAGTATCCAAGGCGAACACATTCCCGCGTCGGTCCATTGGCGCAAAAGGCTTTCACGAGGCTATTATGAGACTAATCGTATACCCTCCATGTTGGGGCAATATCTGCTTGGAAGGGCGGAGGTGAAAACGCTACGCTTCGAAGCATGACTTATGTCAAAATCTATTCAATTAGTCTTGTCGACTCTAGTTTGCGACGAAACGATATTTTAAAGCAAAGTCGACGCCTCGGACTAGACATCGAATTTTTTGACGCGGTCGATGGTCGATTTGGACTACCCGCGCAGCACGCTGGCCTAGTCAATCGCGAAGGCGCTCAACGTCGGCTTGGGAAAGTGATGACCGAGGCGGAACTAAGTTGCGCATTGTCGCACGCACTACTTTGCAAAAAAATAGCTGAAGATCCCTGCGCCGAAGGGGCGGTTATTCTAGAGGATGACGCAATTTTTGGTTCTGACTTTGCAAATCTGATCCAATCGGGAGAATTACAAAGATCCG
>CALCGO010000315.1 GCA_937901055.1 uncultured Rhodobacterales bacterium | reverse complement strand
AGGGTCTTTAGCTGCTTTAGGAAATTGCTTCATTTGTCCCGCAGAACGTGCGCAGTAGGATTTGCGACGTTTAGCTGCAGCACTTCCCTTTTTAACCTTGCCTGTAACGGCTGTCTTTAGTTTAGAACCGGGGTTATCCCGACGATACTTGGCCACACCTTTTTTAGTCATGCCCGCACCAGACTTAGTCGGGCGTTTTTGACCACCTTTTATGGTGTGACCTTTCATTGTACCTTTTTTCTTAACTGCCATGTTACTCTATAAGCAATGTCATCACGTTTCCTGAGCCTGTAAAGGCAGAAACAAAACAACCGTTATCAGCTAAAATACCGTCATTTGGAATATATACGTCGTTCCAACCAACAGGTAGAGTTAACTGCAGTATAATAGGGCCAGTAGCTGACCCACTACGGATAGTGAAAGCGGCGGCTGCAGCGGCGTTCACTAGAACCCCCTGCAATCTACCGCGTGATGGGCCTACAAGTGCAGCGGTATCACCTACCGCAAAGTTATAAGCTCGTACTTCTTGACCAGCCATTTGCTAACTCCTTACGGTAAGATTGCACTGTTAAACGCTTGTGCATACATGATTGTAATGCGAACAGAACCCGCGTTAGTAGCAGCAGAAGATGTTACAGTTAAACGAAGGTCTGATGTACCAGTGTCACCCCACGCTAGGGTTCCACCGCCGCCAGCACCTAGTGCTTTGACACCTACTGTGGTTCCTGATGCAACTGCATTAATGATAGTATTTGCGTTACCGCCAACTTCCCCAACGCTTATATTGGTAGTGGTGTTAGCCGCAACTACAAGGTCGATGATACAGTTAACGATCTTAGAATTAGCAGGAATTACAATATCTGTTGTAACCGCTCCAAGAGCGCCGCCTGCAAGGCTTTGTACTGTGTCTTGGCACATAACAACGTAACCTACGTTAGCAATGTTCGTACCTATAGTTGTACCTGTAGTATTCTTAATATTACCGGCGCGAATTGGTCCGGAAAAAGTTGTGTTAGCCATGAGAATCTCCTGTCGTGGCAAATGTCAGCCGCACCATGCGACTGTCAGGGATATAGGTATCCTACAACACCTTTAGGCAAAAAGAAAGCCCCACCGAAGCGGAGCCTTCCAAATTTAAATATTAGGAGCTTATGCGCCTTGTGATCCGTAGATACCTAATGGATCAGAAACACCGAAGCTGTAACGCTCACGCGCTTTGTAGCGCACGTTGCCAGTGTCGAAGTCACCATCCATTCCTGTAGCCATCGCAGAACGTACGAAATGCTTCATACCGTTAGGGATGTCTGTAGTCAGGAACCAAGCGTCAGCGTCTGTAAGATAATGGTTTACGCCATATCCTTCAGGAACTGCACCGTTTGAACTGATAGCGTTAATATCGTTATCAGCTGTACCTACACGTAGGCTTGTTTCCAACAAACGAGTCGCTACGAACTGTAAAGCAGACGGAAGAATTAGCTTTTTAGCGCGAGCTGCGATAAGTAAGCCACGTTCGTCTGTGTACCCTGCGATGTCGATAATCGCTTGTTCGAGAGAAGTCTCGTTAAGGTCAGCACTAACCGCTGGACGGTTAGAGTTTGTGCCGCCACCAACTGTTGGGTGTGCAGTACTGAACAATGTTACACCATCACCAGATTGGAAAGTGTCAAAGCCCGTATTGAGCAATGAAGCAGCTTTAACCTGCTTAGTGTATGCCATAGCGCGAGCTAAAGCTTTTGTGTAACGTGAGGACAAAGAATCGTACAAGTTATCTTCCATCGCTTCTTCAGTGATGGCGAAACCCATAGCGATAGTTTCGTGTGTGTAGCGAGCTGTGAACGCCTCTTGCGCATTATCATACGCAATAGATGAACCTTCAGCCTTTGTTGGTGCTGCACCAAAACCAGATAATTTAACTTCTTCTTCAAAGCTACGCTCTGAATTTTCTGTCTCATAAATGTCCGCGTGTTCGTTTTCGTATTTACCATACTCAAGACCGAAAAGGGCGTTGAGTCCGGGTAAAAGCTCTTTAAGCGCCTGTGCGCGTGAAATAGCCATAGTTTAGACCTCCTTACAAGCCAACAGCGTTAGTCATGCTGCTGTAGCCGGGGTTAAGTTTAACCAAAAGATCAGGAAACGCATCACTAATAGGAGATGCAGCGGCCACGATACGGAAGGCGGCGGTAGTAGTCTTAGTGGTCGCGTCAACGGCACTTGTAGAGTTACCAGTAGCAGTGTTGCCAGTAGATGTAGACTGAGCAGCTGCGAAGAAAGTGTTCGCACCTATATCAGACTGGTCCATAGCGCCGTCTGCTTGTACTTGGAATAGTACGTTTGGATCGTCCACAACATACGCTCTTATAGCGCCACCATTAGAAGTGCCAGAAGGGTAGTATTGTGCGAACGTAGGTTGACCTTGGTCATTTACGTACTCACAACCCACAAACACACCAAGAGAACCCGTTAGAGCTGTTCCTGTTGGTAATGCGTTTGTAGTGCCGTCGGCACCTGTTGCAGTTGATAGTGCGATGTAACCATCAGCACCGATATGAACGACTTGACCGTAAAAGAGGTTTGTTGCCTCTCCAGCGGGGTCGATCAGGTACTGGGACGTAGCCCCAGCGTAGGCCATACCGTCGGCACGTTTTACCGGCTTTAGACCATAGGGAGCAGCTGTAGTAGCCATGATGCTCTTCCTCCAGATTTATTTACTTTTAAAGTAAAGAGCATCATTGCCCCTTACCATATAATTACCGCGAACTACGCTCAGGTTTAAGCATAGGCATCCGCGGGTCAGACTCACGCATGTAGTTTCTATCGACAGCTTCAGCCTGATTTTGTGCAGACTCAAGTTGACCATGAATACGATCGTCTCTTAGTTCGGTCGGGATAGCGCAAAGCAATAACCCACCAACTTCGATATTGTCTTTAAATCGAGAATCAATATCTGACATGATGTGTAGCTCAGGATAATCCACTGCCTTTACGGGCACATAGCCATCACGAAACCGTCCAGAAACATTTGTCATATCTGCATTACCCAATGTAGCTGTGCGAATCCAGCGGAACGAAAGTCCGTCTCGTGGTTCGGGGGTAGGTAGCATAGACGCGCGTTTCCAAGGTTTACGACGTTCTCCCGCTTCGCGGGTTTCGGTTGTACGAGGTTTTCTATCAGCCATTTTGCATATCCTTTAGCTTTTGCGCCGCGTATTCTTTATTAGATAATCCGAGGCGCTTGGCGATTGCGGCCTCCGATGAGGTGATGACAACTTTATTGCGTGATGAGGCGGTATTTCTACCACCCGGGGCCACCACGGAGCCAGCCTTACGTTGTGGTTGTCGAACCTCGGGTTCCACGTCCGCAAAGCGATCTGGGTATCGAGACCGCATGGCCTCGTTTATCTTACTATAGTACACATCCGATGTAGAATCAACGCCTGTCTCTAATAGTTCTTCATGTATGAGCATAGCGTACCGTGTCATGCCCGTATCTTTCTGGAACCAATCGTTCTCAGCTACCCATTCCTGTGCTTTACGATCGGGTCTAGGAACACGAGGCGCTGCTTGCGGTGCTGGAGCTTGAGACTGGTCTTGCACAACTCGCTGCGCCGGTTTCCAGTTCTCTACACGATCAGCTTCAAGCTGTAGCTTGGACAACGACATCTGCGCTTCAAGCACAGCATCGGTGTCTCCAGCCTCATAAGCCTCTTTATAAGCTCGTTTCGCGCTGTTAAGTTCTGACGCTACACGCGCCTTGGCTTCGTTAACCAGTACACCTTCACCTTCAGAAAGGTTTTTACGGAGACGTGTAGCTTCGTTCTTCTGCGATTCTGCATACTGAACTGCAGCTTCACGTTCGCGTTCGGCTTCTTCCTTGCGACGACGTTCTTCATGGAACTCGAATTTTAGCTTCTTGATACGTTTCTGTACCGATTCGCTGTGTTTTTCAAGTTCCTCGTCTTCTGGAATATCTGCCTCTGCGTCAGCTGCCCGACGTGGGCGACCTTTATCCTCTTCAGGAGTATCATCAGCGATTTCTACTTCGAAGTCATCACCTTCAACGTCTACTTCTAACGCTCCGGGCTCTACTACTGTGTCTTCAACGACTGCTTCTATTTCTTCATTCATGCTCTACTGTACCCCCGTGGGTCTTCGACTACCGCTTCAACAGTATCGTCGTTGATAATACGGAACTCTTTGTTGTGTAATTTAAAACGTGTACCTGAATACGAACGGAAGATAATAAAATCACCTTTTTCGCACCAAGGTCCATTCGGGAACCGCTCTTTGTCTGTATAGGCTTCAGCACCTATACTTATGACATATCCAATAATGGTCGCGGTTTCTTCCATTTTGGTTAAAGAATCGGGCATATAAACACCGCCATCTGTCTTGCCTTCAAGTTCTGGGATTGCGATAAGCAGCTTGTAACCTTTCGGTTCGGGCAATTTTGCCAGTAGCTGCTCGTCATCTACTTTGTCGGTAGCGTACATCTTAGTCTCCTGCAGTGATTAGAGGCTCACAGCGCCTTTTGCGTGGGTTATTCCACGTTATGTCATATATCTACACGTATGATGCCTAAGCTTCAATATACTTCTTCTCAATATCTTTAACATCATTACGTATAATAGTTAGAGCTTCGTATTTACCTACTAGTTTCCAGTAAGTTTCTTGGTCTTTAGCGCCGCCTTCTGCAAGGTGTTCGGCGATAGATGTGCGGCTCTCATCGAGCCGTGTAAGCATGGTATGGAAAACACTATCAGCCATCTAGGTTCACTCTCTCTGCAATATCCATAGCTAGGCGTGCTGCGGACTCTTTCTGATCTGTTTCAAGCTCGGCAACCTTAACCCCGATACGAGCCGCTTCTTTCTCCTCTTCAGAGTCGATACGTGCTTGTTGTAGTCGGGCGTTCTCCTGTTTAGCCATAGCGTCGATATTTACTTTCAGCTTATCCATCTCGATCTTATGTTTCAACTCAGTTTCTTTAATCATCAACTCACGTTGCTGAATCTGAGTAAGTGGATCAGCTTGCTGTGCAGCGGCTTGTTCCGCAGCTGCTTCGGCTTGGCCTTTCTTGAACAACTTCTCTGCGGATTGTGCAGCTAGACGCGAAACCTGAAGTTCTATATCTTCTGGTAACGGTGCCTCTGGGTCTGGTAGTTCTACACCCAACTGCTTCTGTATCTCTACACGATACTGCAGGGCTACGTGTTCCGTAATATGAGACATCGCAGCAGACTGAATTGCGCTTGCAAACGGTGATTGTCCCACAACCTGCATGATCTTAGGGTCTTGCATCGCCATCATGTGAGTCTGGATATGCGCCTCGTGGTCTTGATAAGCAAAGGCTTTGACTGGCTCTTGCTTTAATATAGCCATATTCTCAGTTACTGGATCAGCGGGTTTAATATCTTCTGGTAGCTTGATGATATCATCCGCATCTTTAATACCCAGAACTTCGAGCATTTGACGGTGTAGTTTGCCCATATTGTACATCTGTGGTGCTTGTTGGGCTAGCTGGAGTGCCGCTTGATACTGCATTATACGCTGTGCCATTGTAGCTGCATTAGGGTCAGATACCGGAATAACGTCCACCCGACCATCAAAGTCGGATATACGATCTGCGGGTTCATCCATCTCATATGCGTACTCGGCAGGCATGTAGTCATGTACGATCCTAGCTAAGATACGAAGTTCTTGTTTCATAGCGGCGTGTAAGCGAGCCTGAATACCAGACATCACTTGCATAGAACGCTCCATAAGAGCCAGAGTTGTTCCTACAGGGGCTTGGGCGTTGATATCACCTACTTGGATGTCACCTACTGCACCAATACGTCGTCCTTCATCTACTACGTTCCCAAGTAGTGAGTAGAGTACGCTTGATGGTTCTTTGTACGGGAGAGGTACAATAGAATCTTTAATTGTGCCTGCTGGCACATCCACGTCACGGAACTCACCCGGCATAATTGGAGTATTATCACCGGTGATACGCATGCCCCGGGCTTTGAAGCCTGCTGGGAGGTTAGACAGCGTACCTGCATCAATAAGTTGACGCATGATAGAGGTGGCAGATTTGGTCAAACCACCAAGCGTATGTATAAGTCCTGTACCGTAGAAGCCCATACCGGGTAAGTACGGATAATGTACGACGTGCATACGCTTCTCGCGCTTGCTGTCTTCTTCGTACCAATTTCGGCGAATAGCTAGAATGATGCTAGATGATTTATCAACTGTCACTACGTAAGGTAGCGCAACACCGTCTATATCATCAAAAGGCTCAGGCAGGTCTAAATCTACGTGCATTTCTAGGATAGTATGTCGTGCATCGTCAGAGAAAGTAGGTTCTGAACCTTCTAATTCGTTGTATTTCTCTTCAATGTCCGTAACATCTCTAGTTGCTTCGGGTAACTCAACGTCACGATAGAACCCATTTACCTGTAGCTTGAGTACTTCTTCAGGTGTCTGCTTCATAACGTGTGTAAATCGTGGTGCAGTCCGTAGATTAGACGCACCGTAAGATACTACGAGGTCTTCTGCGGGCACAAACTGGGATACAGGGCGTTCTGTAAGAGGATCAAAGTAGATTTTCTTAAACGCGGAGCCTGCCATTGGGAGTTTAAACAGCATCTGTTCCATCTCGTCACGGTAATCCGGCATCTTCTCAGTGATAAGGTAGTTAAGTTCGGTCTCGACACGTTGTGCCTGCTCAAACTTCTCAGTTGTCATCTTGCCTACAATTTTACTACGTACGGGACCCGCTGCTGGAAGAAGCTCTCCCATTGCCTGTGCTTGAAACTTAACCACCGCTTCGGTCATCATAGGGTGATATACCCCAGAAGCACCATTCCACGGCTCTGTACGCTCCTCTACCTTCATCCCTAAAAGGTCCATACCTTTAATATAGGCATTAGCCCATTCACTTCGAGATTCACGATCAGACGAAAAGTGTTCTATTAGTTCGTTCGCTATTTCCTCAAGCTCGTCATCTTCAATAGATTCGGCAAGGTTAGCGTCGTGAGAAACATCTTCAGCCATCTCAGGGTCATCCCCAAACTGAATTACAACTGACCCATCTTCCATTTCGACTTCGACAGCCTCGGGGTCTTCTACTACGACCGTTAGATCAGGAGCTAAATCATCCTCAGCTGTTTCAAGGATGTTACTAGGTTCCATAGGTTTTTCGACTGCCATGTTTTTGCCTCACTCTGTGCGTTTGATGGCACTATAGCAGATATAGCACCTAAATAGAAAGATATCTTCGTAGGGTGAGGACACAACGGACGAGGGAGTGTCAATGCGCAGTGCCCCCACGGACGCTACCAACGTCCTGTAGACATCCATACTACACCTGTACATGTATGTCATCCCCATCAATAATATGCCGCCTTACGATGTAAATATGAGTCATCGTCCTCCATATCCGTAGGTAAACGGATAAATCCACCCTGACGGAATCTTAGGAGAGCCATAACTGTACTATCGACCAAGTCATCGTTCGACATGAACGGAAACCCAGCCACTTCTTCTACGAGTTCGTCTGCCCAGCGCGTCGCCGGTACCCAGACCATGCCCGAAGATATGATATCTGACACAGAGTTCAGCCTTGCCAACTTATCACCAGTCCCCCGGTGGGGTGTATACTCGGTGACGGGCAGTCCCATGCGTCTCATCTCTTGGTAGAGTGCAACTCCAGAGCTTTTCTTCTCCACAATGAACGCATCAGGGTCCCAGTGGTTGTACTGTTCCATCGCTAGCTCCTTTAATTCAGGGAACTCTAGCCGTTCTTTTATGCTGTCAAGTAGAATAATGTTGTGTGAGCTTGATTCTTCGTGGAAGAACACGCCCCAAGTGGTAAGCGCGGTGTAATCGGCCCTATTATGCTTCTCTGCCGCGGCATCGAGGGACATAATTATGTATTCAACGCTTGGCATGGCGTCATTTTGCCAGATATTCCACCATTCACGCTTGACAATCGAGGCTTCTTCAGATGTGGGCTGTTGTTGATACTGCGAGTTCCACTGGAACGCAGGCATCGAAGCTTTTGTTCGTTCTAATGCAGGGAGATCAAAGAACTCTGGCCACAAAGGTTTCTTTATCGGCTTACCATCTTTGTCTTCAGAGTCTAAAATTGCCGGAAACTCAACGATTTCGTACTGATCGGCCATCTCATTCTTGACCATATCGTTAGTTACACGCCCTGTTAGGTCATCCATATGCCATCTAGTCTGCACGATAGCTACACGCCCGCCGGGCATTAGCCTTGTTCGCGCTCCGAAGGTAAACCATTCGTAGGCTTTTTCGAAAACAGAAAAGTTCCCGTTGATAACATCTTGTTCAGAGTGTGGGTCGTCGACCAACAATAGGTCAGCGCCACGACCAGCCAAAGCAGAACCAATACCACACGCAAAATACTCTCCTCCAAAGTTTGTATTCCATCTCCCAGCTGACTTACTGTCCATAGCGAGAGACACCTCTGGAAATATAGATTTATATTCATCTAGGGCAATTAAGTTACGGACTTTACGTCCAAAATCCACAGCTAAGTCCGTGGTGTGTGACACCATCATAACTTTTTTGTTCGGGTTCCGCCCTAAAAACCAAGCAGGGTAGAATATTGACACGAGCTGCGACTTACCATGCCTCGGTGGGATGTTTACGCATACTCGATCTTTACCATTCTCGTCTCCGGGACCACGTTCAACGTCCATAAGCATGTCCGCAAGGATTCTATGATGCCTTCCAACCTTATAATCTGGCTGCATCCTCTTACAAAACTCTATCAGATCGTCGTGCGCGGCCTTATTTGTCTCCCGTGTGGACAATTCCCCCACGATTGAGTCTATCTCAACCAGCTCTTCAGGGCTAAATGAGTCCAGATTGTCCAGTATGTGCTGGATATCCTCCGGCGAGAAGTCCATATCTTTAGCTAAGTTAGCTAAATTG
>CALCGO010000314.1 GCA_937901055.1 uncultured Rhodobacterales bacterium | reverse complement strand
CCTCGCCATATATGCCGGAATTGACGGGCCGCGCGGTAAAATTCCAATGTTTACAACTCACCTGAATTGGAAGTTTGATCAAAGCCATATACGCCAAAAACAGGTGGCAGACCTTGCCAACTTTATCGACAGCAAGCCGTCGCCGAAGTTTCCACCTGTGCTCTGCGGTGATTTTAACGCCGATCCGGATTCCGAGGAAGTGCGGATGTTGAATGGCCTAACGACCAGCCCCGTAGAAGGCTTGGTTTTCCATGACGCGTGGGGGTTTGCCGGTGATGGCAGTGACGGTATGACGTGGGATAACGTCAACTCGTTCGTCGCACTGGAATTCGAAGCTGACCGTCGAATCGACTACATTTTTGTTGGTCAGCCAGCGGCGAAGGGTGCCGGGCATATCGTTGAGTGCGAGGTTACTGGAATCAAGCCGATCAACGATATCTACCCAAGCGACCACTTCGCCGTATTAACAGAATTGCGGTACTAGCCCCGTTTAGTCGTCGTACTCGACAACCTCGTATTCGATATTGTCATGGTCACGGAAGTAAAACCGCCGACCGGGCTCGTAATCCGCGTGGTTGACGGGTGTGAAGCCTGCCGTTTTCACGAGGGCTTCGATACTATTAAGATCTTTCACAACCACGGCGATATGGTTCAAGCCCCCTAGGCGCTCGTAACTGCTATCGGTCGCATTGGTTTCCCCTTCGGGCGAATACAACGCCACATACGACCCGCTTGAGCCGACATGAATTGTCTTTCCACCGTTAATGGAATCACCGCTCCAACGGATTTGCCAGTTAAACAAATCACACAGCATGTCGGCAGTCTTTGCGGGATCGCTTACCGTTACATTCACGTGCTCTAAAATTGCGCTATTCATCGTGTTCTCCTTAGTGTTTGACTAGATCATTTACACGTTGTAATTCCTAAACCTAACTTTAGGTCAAGGTATATTTTTGGCTTAATTCAAGGTGGTCGAAATGCTAGCAAAAACGATATCAATTGGTCAACTGGCGGCCAGAACGGGCTTGGCTGTGTCTGCAATTCGGTATTATGAAACCCAAGGACTGGTTTGCCCCGAGCGCAATGCAGGCGGGCAGCGGCGGTTTTTACGTTCGGACATCCGGCGCTTGTCTTTCGTCCAAATAGCCCAGCAATTCGGGTTTAGTATCGGCCAGATCCGCGAAACCTTCGAGGCTTTACCTGACGGTCGTACGCCGACCAAAGCGGACTGGACCAAGATCAGCCGCAGTTTTCGCGAAGAGCTGGACGAGCGGATCGAGACCCTAACCAACCTGCGAGACAAACTGGATGGCTGCATCGGTTGCGGATGCCTATCGCTCAGAAGCTGTGCGCTTTACAACCAGCAGGACAGGGCCGGAAAGCTGGGGACAGGACCGCGATATCTTTTGGGCGACACGCCATAACTATTGTTGGTTCTGCGGCAACCCATCGGTGATATCGTAATAATCACCCTTGTCAGCCACGAATATGTGTAGCGCAAGTTTTGTGTTCGTCGGTGTATCGAACACACCCATTGCTATACCGATCCAGTCGTGGTTCGGCGGATCAAAGAACAAGGATGAACCACAAGTGGTGCAAAACCCTCGGCGAACTTTGGGTGAGGACTGATACCAGGTAATATTCTCTGCCCCGGTGACTGTTAATGCATCTTTTTTGACGTCTGTTCCTGCATAATGATGCCCGGACTCTTTCCGGCATATCGTACAATGACAAGCATCTGGCGGTGGTAGCTCTCCTTCAACGGTAAAACTAACTGCACCGCAAAGACATGATCCCTTGTGCATTTTCTAACGCCCTGTTTTTTGGTTTACGCCAGCACCAATATCCAGTTCAGAATAGCCTGTGGAAAACACGGTCTCGTGCCCCGGTTTGGGATGACGAGGGATCATCAATGCCAACGCCAGTGACACAATCGCCATACCTGCCGCCAGCACGAACACCATGCTCGGGGAGGTAATCCACAGATACCCGAGCGCGGCTGGCAGAAACACAGCCGCGATATGATTAATGGTGAAAGAAACGGCCGCCGTAGGCGCGATGTCCTTAGGGTCCGCGATCTTCTGGAAGTATGTTTTCAGCGCAAACGCCAAAGCGAAGAACAGGTGGTCAATCACATAAAGCGCAGCCGCAAGAGCCACACCCCAGCCGAAATAGAATATGCCGCCATAAGCCAAGAAAACCAACGTTAGCCCAACGTATTCGAACGCCAGTGCGTTGCGTTCACCAACACGCGCGATCATGTGGCCCATCATCGGCGCAAAAATCATATTGGCAACGAAGTTCACAAGAAACAGCGCTGTCACCTCGTGCACCTCAAACCCAAATTTTTCAACCATCATAAACGCGGCGAAAACTACGAAAATCTGGCGGCGCGCACCGGCCATGAACTGCAGTGCGTAATACAGCCAATACCGTTTACGCAGGATCATCTTCGTGTGCTGCGCGTGCGGCGATTCAAACTTCGGATATGCAACCCAGCAAATAAGTGTGATTACAACAGTGGCGCCACCGCCCATCATATAAACGAAATTATACGATAGATCGAAGGTCTTCCAGCTAAGCACCAGCAAACCATACGCGACCAACGACGCGGCAGATCCAGCCGAAACAATCCATCCTAGTGTTTGTGGCGCTCTGTCTTTGTCAATCCACTGCAACTGCAAGGACTCGCTGACGGTGGCATAGTAATGGAACCCGATCGAGCTTATCATCGTCGTTGCCAACAACCCGCCCATCGAGGGAAATAAACCCGTTATCATCACCGCTATCCCCAAGGTCAGCAAACTGACCAAGGCGAGGGTTTGTTCGCGCATGAACATGATCACAACGATCACACCGACGGCTAAAAACCCCGGAACCTCGCGCACCGATTGCAGCCAGCCAATGCCGACACCATCGAAACCCGCCGCCTCGATCACGAAGTTGTTCAGCAGCGCTAACCACGTTGAAAATGCCAGCGGTAACGCGGCGGCCATGACCACCAACAACATTACGGGCTGCTGCCAACGAGGCAGGGACTTTGCATTGGCTAAAGTCACTGTTTTTCTGTTTTGAAGTATAGACATCCGCAAGACTTACGAGCCTTTTGCCAGATTGACCAGAACATTGTGAATCCACATGACATAGATCAAAGGTCCGGCCGTAAAAGGGTATATGCAAACATTCAAATATAATGCGGAGCATGTCATGGATTTGGTTTGGCTATTAGAGACTGTGGGCGAGGATAAAGCCATCGCTGGCGCTGGCCTTTTCGTGGGTCTGGTATTCGGCATCGCCGCCCAACGATCCCGCTTCTGCCTGCGCGCAGCGGCGGTCGAATTCGCTCGTGGTAACATCGGCCCCAAGACTGCAGTTTGGCTGCTAACCTTCGCCACCGCTTTGTTCTGGACACAAGGCGCGGTCTTCATCGACGTCATTTCACTGGACGAGGCGCGGATGCTCTCCGCGACCGGCTCGATTTCCGGTGCGGTGATCGGCGGGTTGATATTTGGGGCAGGTATGGTGTTGGCACGCGGCTGTTCTGGCCGCCTACTGGTTCTGGCTGCAACAGGAAATTTGCGTGCAGTCATTTCTGGCCTCGTGTTTGCAGTCGCTGCGCAGATGAGCCTGCACGGCTGGCTCTCCCCGCTTCGCGATTATCTTGCAAGTCTGTGGGTCACCCCAAACGGAACCAACATCCAGATACTCGAATACCTAGGTTTGCCCGAAGGCACCGGCGCGTTGCTAGGCGTGGCCTTCGCAGCGTACGCCCTCTACGTCGCTTACAAAAACCAAGTCAGCAAACGAGTGTTGTTCATGGCGTCCGGCGTCGGCTTTGCGGTCGCGTTGGGCTGGTTCCTGACCTATACATTCTCCTCCATCAGCTTCGATCCCGTTCAGGTCGAAAGCGCGACGTTTACCGGTCCATCCGCCGACACGCTGATGTTCTTCCTAAGCCGCGATGCAGTAATCGACTTCGACATCGGCCTAGTGCCGGGTGTATTCATCGGCGCATTTCTGGCGGCATGGTGGTCGAAAGAACTACAACTGCAGGGCTTTGAGAACGGCGAATGTATGCGCCGCTACCTAACCGGCGCGGCCATGATGGGCTTTGGTGGAATGCTCGCCGGAGGCTGTGCAATCGGCGCAGGCGTCACCGGCGGTTCTGCCTTCGCGCTAACCGCATGGATTGCGCTGACGTTCTTCTGGATCGGCGCGGCAGTCATGGATAGAATTTTGGACTACAGACCCCAAGTTTGCCCTGTTTGAACTAAGCTGACTTGCGGGCGGTCCCAGCCATCTCGTGTGTTAGCTCGTTGACGCTGTCGACGATAAACTGCGCGGTCTCGTCGTTCATCAAATAGCTGAAATTTAACCGCACCCACCCGGGTTTTGCAGCCTCGTTCCCGCCCAGAATTTCGACGCGAAGTCGATCGGATGTCTCACGATCAATCCCCAACAATCGATGCCCGTAAGGACCAGCACAAGCGCAGCCGCCACGCGCCTGAATGCCATACCGCTCGCTCAACTCCCGTGTGAATACCTGCGGGTCGATTTGCTTGCCCTCCGCATCCTTTACAAGGAACGAAAAGATCGGCAGGCGGTTCGGCATATCGACACCAAGCATGGTCATATTTGGGTTATCGGCCCAACCAGAAAATGCCATTGCGTTCAATTCGTGTTCGCGGGCTGTGATAGTTTCCTGCCCGATGGCATCTTTGACCATGAACACCAAAGCTGCGCGAATATCACCGATGACATTCGGCGTTCCTGCCTCCTCACGCGTGGCGATATCATCGGTATAATCGTGCTCCCACGGGGAAACAAATTCGACCGTTCCGCCACCGGGCCAACTGGGGGTATCTAGCCGCACAGCTTTGTCGCGAACAATAAGAACACCCGACGCAGAAGGGCCGCCCGGGAACTTATGAGCGGAAAGGACGACCGCATCCTTTTCGGCATCCGTACCCGTTGCCATATCAATCGACAGATACGGCGCCCCGCCCGCATAATCCCAGATCGCCAACGCCCCATGCGCCTTCAAAACTCGCGTAACCGGGTCGGTGTCTGTAACAACACCTGTCACGTTCGACGCGGCCGAGAATGTCCCGACCTTCAAATCAGCACCCTCATGTTCCCTAAGTGCGGCTTCCAACACCAGCAAATCCGGCCCACCGCCCTCAGCCTCCGGAATTTCGATCACCGTTGCCTTGCTTTCACGCCAAGGCAGGATGTTGGAGTGATGCTCGTAAGGCCCAACAAACACCACCGGATTGTTGGCCTGCGGGATGCCGGTTAAAGCCACCAAACGGTTCAACCCCGCTGTCGCCCCCGAACCCGCAAAAATAACCGAGCATTCATCCGCTTTAGTAAGCCGTGCAATTTCCGCCCGTGCGTCTTCGCGAAGCTTGGTGCTGTAAGCCCCCGTAAACGAGGTATCAGTGTGTGTATTTGCATAAAACGGCAGAACATGGTGGGTGATATAATCCTCCACCTGCGTCAACGCCCGCCCTGAAGCCACGTAATCGGCATAGATCAGAGGTTTGCCGTTGGGCAACGTCATTCCTTCGCCAATCAGTCCGGCACGGAAAAACTCAGTGGGGTTGGGCACGTTCAACGTGTCACGAAAAGCTTGCAGGGTCATAGATGTCTCCTTTGAAAAGGAAACTATGTTGCCGATTGGCAATTTGCATTATCATTAACATTGCAAATTCGACTATTATTGTGTCATATGATCGAATGAAAAACCATACACCAGATCAAATTGACAAAAAGATGCTCGCCGCCCTGCAAATCGACTCCTCCATGTCGCAACGCGAGCTGGCTGATAAAGTCGGCCTATCCCAAAACGCCTGTTGGCGCCGCTTGCAGGTTTTGAATGCCCAAGGGATAATCACCGGCTCCACCATCCAACTCGACCGTCAGAAACTGGGATTGGGATTAGTGGTCTTCGTCATGCTGCGCACGCGGCACCATTCGGCAGGGTGGCTAAAAAGCTTTCGCAACCATGTATCGACGATCCCCGAGGTCATAGATTTCTTCCGTATTGGCGGCGATTACGACTACATGCTGAAAGTCGTAACCGAGGATATGACCAGCTACGACCGCGTCTACCAACGCCTGATTTCCAAGGTGGAACTGGACTCGGTGACCTCCTACTTCGCGATGGAAGCGATAGAAGAACAACGTCCGTTGCCGCTGTAGCCGGTGCGCGCGTAAGCTCAGTATCTCAACTAAGCGGGCAAGTTGGTAACTCGCTGTGATTTTACCAAGGTGTGAACGACTAGATCACGTCCCCAGCCGCAATATACCCAAAAGGTTGATTGCACGGCGTTTCATGTTGTGGCTATTGATCGAAATTGTGTGCTGGCCTTCAAAATATGTGGTAGACTCGTGCCAATAACCAAACTTCCGAAAAGGGGCGCACAGAATGATTGCCTACGTCACAGTTGGCGCTGACGACATCGCTCGCGCGAAACGGTTTTCTCAGCATTCCTGCCGGCCCTCGGTTACGGACTAGAGGAGGGACTTGAGGGTCTAAGCTACACGCTGCCTATAGAACCGGGTCAGCCTGCCGCTCTGCCGGATTTCTACGTGAAAGCAACTTTCGATGGACGTCCGGCCTCCGCTGGTAACGGTTCTATGGTCGCCTTCGAGGCACGCAGTCAAAAACAGGTGCGTGATCTTCACTCCGCCGCGCTAACCGCTGGCGGCGTTAACGAGGGCCAACCGGGTTTTCGCGCCTCATATGGGCCGCATTTTTATGTTGGCTATCTTCGTGATCCTCAAGGTAACAAAATCGCGTTGTTCTCAAGCGATCCAGACGAAGTCGGACGAGACGGGTAACGCGGGTTTTTGGGAAATTACGACTACATGCTGAAAGTTGTAGCCGAGAATATGACCAGCTACGACCGCGTCTACCAACGCCTGATTTCCAAGGTGGAACTAGACTCTGTAACCTCCTATTTCGCCATGGAAGCGATAGAGGAACAGCGGCCGTTGCCGTTGTAGCCAATGCGTGTGATCTCAATACACAACGATCAACTTTGATCGGGGAGCTAATAGTAATTATCTTGTGAACATCAATGGCAGCTAAGCGAACAAAACCGACCTTTATTGTTGTTTCAAGAATTATTGATCACTGACTGATGGTTAACTCGCCCATCACTCACTTTGGGGTATTAAGTCTCTTCTTCAGTCTTTGAATGCTAAAAGAAACTCAATCATCTCAGGTAAGGCCACTTTGGTATGGGTGAAGGGGCTCATATGCCCCGCTCCGTCAATTTCAACATAACGGCAATTCGGCAATGAACCCTGAATAATCTCACAAACGCGGTGCATCGACGGGATTGTTTCAGTGCCTTTGAAAAGAAGGACCGGTAAATTCAATGCTGCCAAATCATTCTGCGCAGGTTTCTCAAACCAAGGGGCCATCCACTCGTGATAAAGCCGATTAGAGCCCAGCTTCATCATGTCTTTTACTTTATCCGGCAAACTCGCCCACACCCCATTTTTCTTGGCCCACACATCCACGAAACTTGCCATCGCCTGATCCAAATTTTTATCCTCTATGGCTGCACGGTAATTATTCGACATTGCTGTTGGTTCGGTAAAAAGAGGGTTGTCTTCTTGTCGAAGCAAGTGGAAATAGGTGGGCTCAAACAGTGTGAGACTGAGTATTTGGTCGCGCCTGTTCTTTATGGTTGGGTAAGAAAAATGACCACCTCCTGAATGGGCAACAAGGTGTACAGGCACCCCGAGATAATCAAGAACTGCGCCAATAGCTCTTTCGTCGTCTCGGGTTGTCCATTCTCTTTCGAGGGGCCATATTTCACTTTTCCCAGAGCCGAACAAATCAAGGCTGATACATCGATAGCTATTACTTAGCTCTCTGCAAAATCCGCCCCATTGGCCGCCGCCCCCGCCGCTTCCGTGCACAAATATGATGGGCGTTCCATTTCCGGATTCAAAGAAATGCAGTTTGTCACCGTCGACACGAACAGTTGGCATTATTCCCCCCGAATAGTAAGCAAGGTGACATATCTGGGTTTTACGTGTCAATCAGTGGGGTCGTTAAGTCGCCAGCAGCAAACTGCCATCTCACTCGACGTAATGACCTCGTATGGCGCTTTGTTGCCACTTTCGCTTGACTGAAACGCGTCGCCATATGCCTCTAAGCGGTCATCCGTACGCGCAGATCACAGATTGACGTTGAGTTCATACCAGAAAGTCACACCATAATTCACCGCAAACACTCCGCACCTCTTCACCCAACAAAAAGGGCCGTACCAGCGGTACAGCCCTTTCCAATTTCGCGACTTCGAAAAACCTAGCGGGTCGTGACCCTAGTTTTTCGCGTAGAATTCCACCACCAGGTTTGGTTCCATCATTACCGGGTAAGGCACGTCGGAAAGACCAGGTGTGCGAACGAATTCACAAGTCAGTTTGTTTGTGTCGATGTTCAGGTACTCAGGCGTATCACGCTCGGCAGAAGCTTGCGCTTCCAT
The DNA here is from genome assembly GCA_937901055.1 of uncultured Rhodobacterales bacterium. Lineage (GTDB taxonomy): Bacteria > Pseudomonadota > Alphaproteobacteria > Rhodobacterales > Rhodobacteraceae > NORP23. Next base: position 429 of record CALCGO010000314.1, on the reverse strand, counting down.
TACCAAATTCATCTGACGGGATTTTTCACGAACAGCGATCACGTCGCCTTCGGATACACGGTAAGAAGCGATGTTCACTTTCTTGCCGTTAACAGTCACGTGGCCGTGGTTTACGAACTGGCGTGCTGCGAAAACTGTTGGTACGAATTTCGCACGGTAAACAACAGCGTCCAGACGACGTTCCAGAAGACCAATAAGGTTCGCACCTGTATCGCCTTTTACACGGTCAGCTTCGCCAAAGATGCGACGGAACTGTTTCTCGGTCAAATCGCCGTAGTAGCCTTTAAGCTTCTGCTTGGCGCGCAACTGTGTACCGAAGTCGGACAGTTTTTGCTTACGACCTTGGCCGTGCTGGCCTGGGCCATATTCACGACGATTTACTGGCGACTTTGGGCGACCCCAAATGTTTTCGCCCATGCGACGGTCTAG
>CALCGO010000313.1 GCA_937901055.1 uncultured Rhodobacterales bacterium | reverse complement strand
TGGAGCGGTCACAGGTGTATCGCCGCAGATCAGCACCATGGGGCGGCGGCCTACCACGCCTTCTCTGAGCGCGGTAAAGCAATTCGTCAGGCCAGGACCCTGAGTAACTGTTGCGACCCCGATCTTTCCCGTAACTTGCGTGTAGGCAAGCGCCATAAGCACAGTCCCACCTTCGTGGGCTGCAGGAACCATTTTCCCGCCACAGGCGCTGACAAAATGGTTGGCCAAAAAAAGATTGGCGTCGCCCACCAAGCCGAACATCGTGTCAATGTCGTGATCGCGCACGGCCTGTGCGATGGATTGGTGCATATATGCTTTGTCTTCAGACATTCGTCTTTCCCTTTGTGATGTTTGGAACGCTGTGCCAGGAGCTTGCTGCACAGCCGGTCATTTTCTTGATCGGTGGCTGCCGAATTATCCCTGGTTATCTTTTACATTTGTGCGCAAGAACCAGATAACCGAGACAAGCGAGAGGATAAGCAGCGCTGCCGCCACCGGGCTTTTGAGGACCTGGGTAAGATCTCCGTTTGTCAAAGAGAGGGACTGGGCGATTGATTTCTCGAAACGCGGTCCCAGAAAGAACGCGATGATGAAGATCACCAACGAATAGCCAAAGCTGGCCATGACATAGCCGAGGACGGCAAAGATCAGCATGATCGAGACACCGAACAGCCCGCTGGTTGCCATGGAAACGCCAACAAAACACAAGAGCAGAGCCGAGGAGAAAATGATGGATTCCGGTGCCGAAACAACCTTGATCCAAAACCTCAGTCCAAGCTGACCCACCCAGAGATTGATGAAATTGGCCATGAGCATCGCTCCGAACAGGCCGTATACCAGACGCCCTTGGTTCTCGAACAGCAGCGGGCCAGGTTGCAAGCCGTGGATCATGAACGCGCTGATAATGAGCGCTGCGCCTACGCTCCCTGGAATGCCAAGAGTGAGCAGAGGAATGAGGTTTGCCCCTACCACAGCCGAATTCGCGGACTCGGCCGCAGCAATGCCATGCAGGTTTCCTTTACCAAAACTCTGGGGCTCTTTCGAGCTGGCCTTGGTCATGGAATAGGACATGAATGCTGCTGCGGTTGAACCGATACCGGGCAATGCGCCAAGCACGGTGCCAATCACCGCGCCGCGCAGCATGGTGTAGCGGCAACTCCAATATTCGACCCATGTCACGCGCCGGTCATCGGGGTTGCCGGTGTCCTTGACGATAATCGCCGCCCCAACGCTGCCATGGGCAAGCGATAGCCGGTGCAGAATTTCCGAGATCGCCAGCATGCCGATTGCCACGGAGGGCAGAGGCAGACCGTTGAAGAGGTCCCAATAGCCAAAGATCAAGCGCGGAGTGAAGTTTTCAGGGTCTGTGCCAATGGATGCCACAAGCAACCCGAGTGCGGCCGCGATGATGCCCTTCGTCAGCGAATTGCCAATCAGCCCCGCGAGTATTGAGAAGGCGAAAATCATCAAAGCGACGATCTCAATCGGTCCCATCCTGAGCGCCAGAATAGCCAAAGGCGCAGAAACGGTGATCAAGACAATGTCGCTGAATGTGTCGCCGGTGACAGAGGAAAACAGCGCCATTTTGGTCGCCTTCAGCGGCTTTCCCTGCTTAGCAAGCGGATAACCATCCAATGCAGTCGCCGCAGCATCCGGCGTGCCGGGAGTATTCATAAGCACGGCAGGCACCGCGCCGCCCACCAGCCCGCCTTTGTTCACGCCAACCAGAAAGGCGATAGCAGGCAGCGTGTCTAGGCCGAAGGTGAAGGGAATGGCGATTGCCATTGCCATGATCGGCCCAATTCCGGGCACGGCACCCACAAATTGACCCAGCACCACTCCGAAGAGGACAAAGAGCAGGTTGTAAAGCGAGAAAGCGTCCGAAAAACCGGCCAGAATTGTTGCGAGATCAACCATGGAAATTATCCTTCATGGCAAACCGCGCCCGAGAAGCTGGGTGACGGCAAACCAGATTGCAGTCGGCATAAGCACAACGCCGCTAATGAGCCATAGGGGCCTACGTTCTCCGATGAACCACATAATGGCCAAAGCAAGAACGGGCGCGACATATTCAAAACCAAACCGTGACATGGCGTAGATGCCGGCCACCAATAGCAAGACATAGAACCCGGTGATCGCCATTTTGCGCGGATCGCGAAGTTGTTGCTTGGTCGGTTTGAGAAACAAAATGCCGCCGCTGATGGCAATGATGATCGAAATGATATTTGGCATCGTGTTTGGCGACAGGCTGCCACCCTCGGCCGTCTCGACGTAAACCGGGATCACGAAAAAATACATTGCCAACCCAAAGAGACAAAAGAATGCACCCGAAATGCGATCTGCGTTGATTGTCATGTGCCCCTCCCCGAGCGAAAGAGCGCCCCATTGCCGACGCAGGCAACAGGGCGCAAAAGATGTTTTTCTGCTTAGTCTGCGAACAGGACTTGGGCAGCCGCGAGGCCGTCGGTCATCATTTGCTGCGTGCCTTCGGGGCCCATGTTGATGGGCTTGCCTTTGACCGCATTCATGACGATTTCCGCAATCTCGTCTGACTTGACGGCCTCGGCCATCGCGGCTGCAATCGCTTCAACTGCGGCAGGATCGGTGCCTTTCGTCATGGCAAGAAAGAACACCGGATCAACAAAAGCATTCACGCCGTTCTCGACAAAGGTCATCACGTCAGGTGCATAGCTCAGACGGGACTGGTTAGCGCTTGCGATAACTTTCATGTCGCCGGATTCCAGATAGGGAAAATGTTCGCCCGACGCAAAACCGGCCAGAACCTGACCGCCGAGGATCAGTTTCATCACCTCGGCGCCGCCATCGGCGGTGACAAGGTTGAATTCGGCCTCTTTGGTGCGAGTGGTTGCCTTCATCATCAGCACCTGAGGCGGTGCCATAGTTGCGATGGGCAGTTGCCCTTGCTCTTTGGCATAAGCGATCATGCCTTCGAGATTATCGAATGGCGCATCCTTGCCTGCCACCAAAGCCAGCTCGGCCTTGGCGATTGTACCAAGATAGTCAAAGCTGTCTTGATCAAAGGGCAGTTGATCGCCGCGCTGAACAAGCTGGACGAGAACGGGAATACTCACCCCCATGCCGATTGTTTTGCCGTTTGCTGGCATTTGAGACAGGCCGGTGAACATGGCCACGCCGCCACCGCCGGGCTTGTTCTCGACGATGATGTTCCAGCCGGTGTTGTCGGCCATAACCCTACCCAGAATACGGCCCATCGTGTCCGTGGACCCACCAGCGCCAAAGCCGATCTGGATCGTCAGCGGCCCGTCAGGGGCCCAATCCTCAGCCATTGCAGGTGCTGCAAAAGCCATCACAGCGCTCGCCGCTAGGGCGATAAATTTCGTAGTCAGTTTCATTGTGTTTCCTCCCTGGAATTTCACTTTGGTTTGGCTATTTTGATTTCTCAAGTTTGAGTCTTTTTTCGGCTCGTTCGCGCAGCCCAGCGACTTGGTTGAGCAACGCTTGTGGATCGACGAAGATGTTTGGCGCTCCGTCTTTGCGCGCTTCATGCTCTTGCCGTTTTTCATCGAGGCCTGCCGAGAAACCATGCGTCGTCAGATGCACTTCGACTGGCATCTCCTGCGCTTCAACGAAGGCGCGCACGCGGTTGACACTTTCGATGTAGGCTTCGACCTCCTCCCTTGGATAACGTGAATTGTGCGCGTTAGGCCGCGCTTGATTTGATTGGACCCATCGGGATCAGCTTTCCCGGGTTCATTGTGTTTTTTGGGTCAAACGCTTTTTTTATTTCTTGCATCACTGCCAGTTGCGCGGGCTCTTTCAATTTGGTCATGAGGGGTAGTTTGCTTTGACCAATGCCGTGTTCGGCGCTGAACGATCCGCGCAATGCCACTAGCTTGCTGAAAACCAGTTCTTTTGCGGTCTCCAATGGCACGCTATCCCAGTCGCAACCTTGCGCGGCGGACAAGGCGTAATGCAGATTGCCATCGCCAAGATGGCCGACGGTGAGCGGCTGAATGCCAAGCTGTGACATTTTAGGGTCCATCGCTTCGACAAAAGGCGCGATCTGTGCGAGGGGGAGCGAAATATCCATATGATAAGCTGGACCGTTTTCGGTAATCGCCTCAAGGATCTGCTCGCGCATTTTCCAAAGATCAGCGCGCTGCTGTTGGGACTGGGCGAGCATGGCATCCAGTACCAGCCCTTCCTCCATCAATTCGGCGAAAAGCTCCATCACCTCTGCCTCGAGGCGGATACTGCCATCTTTCAGCTCTGCGGCATCCTGCGGACGTGATGATGCGACCTCTACCAGAATGCCGGTCGTAACCGTTCCTTCCAGCGGGCGGCGAGTGTCGGGAAACACCTTGCAAATCACGTCAACAGCGGGCTGTGGCATGTACTCAAAAGCTTCGACACCGCCACCCGTGTAATCCTGAAGTCGGTTCAGAACCTCAATCGCGGCCCCTAAAGAGACAACAGAAAGGAAAGCCGTCGAGCGCGCGCTCGGTTCGGGAAATAGCTTGAACACCGCCGCAGTGATGATGCCCAGTGTTCCCTCGGCTCCGATAAGTAGATCCTTGAGGTCATAGCCTGTGTTATCCTTGCGTAACCCGGTGAGCGCGTTGATCACCGATCCGCCTGGCATCACCGCCTCGATGCCCAGGCAAAGCTCACGCGTGGTGCCATAGCGCACAACATTGGAACCGCCCGCATTAGTCGACAGATTGCCACCGACTGTGCAGCTTCCCTTGGCACCAAACATGAGCGGAAAGATCAATTTATGCTCTAATGCTGCCGCATGAAGCGTTTCCAGCACCGTGCCCGCCTCGACGGTCACAGTCCGGCCTGCCGCGTCCAGCGCGCGCACAGCGTTCATCCTTGTAAGACAGATCACAACAGACGGTTGGTCAACCAAAGGCACGCCACCGCCGCACAAGCCCGTCCTCCCGCCTTGGGGCACAACCGCGATACCATGTGCCTCACAGAGCTTGACCACATCAGCAACCTGCTGTGTCGAGGCAGGGCGCACGACCGCCACTGCAGGCGCGCAGTATTGACCTGTCCAATCCTCAAGATAAGCGGCCACATCGACATCTTCGGTCAAAACATGCGCGGTTCCAACAATCGCGAATAACCCGTCCAACATATGCCTGGCATCCATGGTGCGTATCTGTGCGGTCAAATTTTGTCCCCTTCAGCTTTAATGCAATGTCGCAGGCATTGGGGCCGGCAGCAGCCTAACTACCATCCACCATGGTAGCTTATTCTGTCAAGTAACATCTACCATGTCAGTTTGACATCACCAGCCGCTTCAAACATGATCCGCCCGTGATCCATAGGAGCGAAGCCATTGCAACCAATCGAACATCCAAAGTCACTTATGGAAGTCACCGCAGAGAAAATTCGCTTTGCCATCGTGGCAGGAGAATTGCCCTTGGGCTCGAAATTGTCCGAACAGCGACTAGCAGACATGTTGGGCGTCAGCCGCTCCCCCGTACGCGACGCATTGGCAGCCCTGCAATCAGAGGGGCTGGTCAGAATTTCGCCAAAGCGGGGTTCGTTTGTCTTTACCCCTGATCTCGGCGTGGTTGATGAACTGTGCGAACACCGCATGATTTTGGAAACTGCAGCACTCCGTCTTGGCATCGCGCGCAATCATGAAGGCCTTATGACCCAGATGGAAAAATCCTGCCGCGCGATGGAAGCCGCGATTGATGCAAATGACCCGCATGGGTACACGCTGGCGGATCACCAGTTTCACAATGCGATCTTTGAAGCTGCCGCAAACCGCACCTTAACGAAATCCTATAACCTTACGATTTCGCCTCTAAAAGCACTGCGAACGCACCTGTTCACGATCATGACCGAAAACACCGACCGCTCTTTGAGCGAGCATCATTTGGTGATTGAGGCAACATGCAGAAAAGATGTTGATTTAGCTGTATCTCATCTTGCCGATCATATCGGACATCTCGCTGAAGCCTTCCGCGCCAAACTGTCGTCCGAACAGATTAACGACGCCATGCAAGCTGAACGACAGTCATGAAACCTGTTTTAACTTCAGTATCTCAACTGTAAAAAAGAAGGCTGAGTTCCCGAGACTCTCAGTGCCAAATGTACATTTGGGGCATCTGTTTTACTGGCTTCATAGGGGGTTCTGAAAGAACCGAAATCATGGCTGGAAATCCATCGACAACAAATTCCATGCTTCGTTCGTCAATAAACAGAGAGGCTAAAGGTTGGATTGCATTCAGGCGGGACCAGCGCTTTGAATGACCTCATCGGAGACATTACTACATCGAAGTAAAAAGCATGCGGTAGAAGCAAGAACTTTCTGCGTGAGCAATAGCTGTATCTGCAAAAGGCAGCGTTGGTCCGTATAACTTGAGTTCGCCGAATTGGTCTCGCTGCGCCTTGCATGAATGGCCGGTTTCTCTGCTGCAAG
>CALCGO010000312.1 GCA_937901055.1 uncultured Rhodobacterales bacterium | reverse complement strand
GGACAAACATCAATTGCAGGACCGGCACCGGTCATTCTTTCGCTGGAGCGACTAAGCGCCATCCGCGACGTTGACCCTTTTGACAACATTCTAATAGCCGAATCCGGCGCAATCTTGGCTGATATTCAGAACGCCGCAGATGAAGTGCAACGCCTATTTCCGCTTTCATTGGCGTCCGAGGGTACTTGCCAAATCGGTGGTAACCTTTCCACCAACGCGGGTGGTGTGAATGTATTGCGCTACGGAAACACCCGTGATCTGTGCCTCGGGATCGAGGCGGTCTTGCCTGACGGAAGCATCTATCGCGGGCTTAAACGGTTGCGCAAAGATAACACAGGATACAATCTTCGAAACCTATTGGTCGGCGCAGAGGGCACGTTGGGCATCATCACGGCCGCAACCCTGCGGCTCATGCCCAAACCTGTCGAGGTTGAAACGGCTTTCTTGGCCATCCCGAACCCACAAGCCGGAGTGGAACTACTAAGCCGTTTATCGACAAATCTCGGAGAGGTAGTTTCGGCTTTCGAGTTAATCCACCGTCAGGGGTTGGACTTTCTGAGCGAAACAGGCATTGGATTTACCGAACCCCTCGCCTCGGCGCCCGAATGGATGGTCTTACTCGAATGTGGGACTGGCAAAGGATCTAGCCTGAAGGAAAATCTGGAACGGGTATTGGGTGACGCATTTGATGCGGGACTAATTAGCGACGCAGTCTTGGCCCAGAACGAGGCGCAACGGCAGGCGTTCTGGAATATTCGCGAACACATTCCAGAGGCTAACCGGCGCGTCGGCGCGATTTCGTCGCATGATATATCCGTACCCGTCAGTCGCATCCCTGATTTTATCGAGCGCGCAGAGCAAGTGGTTGGATCCACAAATCCACAGCTTCGAATAAATTGCTTTGGCCATTTGGGTGATGGAAATCTTCACTATAATGTATATCCGCCCAAGGGCGCCAAACGTTCGGAATACGAAGACATCCGCGCATTGTTGAGTAGCAATGTCTACGATCTGGTCGATAGCTTTGACGGCTCTTTCAGCGCCGAACACGGGATCGGACGTATGAAAAAGGCGGATCTTTTGAAGTATAGCGATCCGGCGAAATTGGCGGCCATGCGCGCGATCAAACGATCACTAGACCCAAACGGCATTATGAACCCTGGGGCAGTAATCTGAAATGCTCCGTCGGAGGGGACCGACGGAGCATTTCTACCAGTCGAAACTGATGCAAGCAGCACCCAATTCTCGTGGGGTGAGGGTGTTTTGCCACCAATTGGTTAACAAGGGGTTAGCGCACCTTAAGCCCCGTCGAAATCGCAAAGGATATGAACGTCCATGCCCATGTCTTCCAGCTTTTTGCGCCCACCCAGTTCCGGCAAATCAATGACGAAGGCGCAGCTTAGGACGATGCCGTCCATGCGCTCGATCAGTTTTATGCCCGCTTCGGCCGTGCCACCTGTCGCAAGTAAATCATCGACCACCAGAATCTTTTCTCCGGGCTGAATGGCGTCGTCATGCACTTCCATCACGGCCTGACCGTATTCTAGCGAATACTCCTGCTCGATCGTTTTACCGGGTAGTTTGCCCTTCTTACGGATCGGTACAAACCCCTTCGATAGCTGGTGTGCGATTGCCCCGCCAAGAATGAATCCGCGGGCTTCAAGCCCAACAACTTTGTCGATACGTTCGCCTGCGTAGGGGTGCAACAGTTGATCAATTGCCATGCGGAAACCGCGCGGGTCGCCGAATAATGTTGTCACATCGCGAAACATAATCCCTTCGTGTGGGAAGTCGGGAATGGTGCGAATGTAATCTTTAACCGTCTTATGTTTGGGCATCTACCGCTCCGTGTATTTTTGGGGATTTCATCATTTCTTTCACGACAGAAATGGCTTGCATCTCGCGTTCCGCCCAATCACCTGAAATCAGGGTATAGCCGGCACCAAACGCGTCCAGCTTGGTTTTGATCTTGGTGAAAAACTTTTGCCGTAGTTCTTGCTTGCCGTAGTATCGCAGGGGGTCTTCCTCCCACGGGGCATTGGCGTCCAGCAGCAAGTAATGATCCGGCAACTCGATCCGCGCCTCGAGATCAGGCAGGGAGTGTCCGAGCAACATTTCCGCCCATACCGCTGTCAATAACGGGTCGGTATCTTCGAACAGGATCGGGCCCGCTTTCAGTGACAACGTCTTACGGTGTGCAACGTGCCCATCGACGATGAAGTGCAACTCTTCGGCGCGGTAATCGCCGGGCGTTCGGTATTTCTCATATGGGCGTCCGTATTCTGGCACATAGGGACCACCGAATTTCGTCGCGAGAACATCGGCCATGTAAGATTTGCCGGTGCTTTCCGGCCCAACCAAAGTCAATCGTTTCTGGAAATAGGGGCGCACATAGTCTGGAATAGATTTCCAATGGTTGAACGGATCCTCGCGCACCTCGTCCGAATTTGCCGGGAAGGCCATCCACATTGGATCCAGAATGAAATGCTGGGCATTCAATGCGCGGGCCAGATCGACGATATATCCTTCCGAACCAATAACCCGGTCAATCGCCTCGGGATGGAAACCTCGGATAATCGGCCCCCAACTCGCATTGTCGGCGGCCAGCGGCTCTTCGCCGTTATTAGCTACAATCACCACCGCTTCGGGAAACAGGCTTTCCATCCAGCTTTTCCGTACAGATGGGCTGATAGGGTCTTTGTCTGACGCCGATAGAATGATTGTCAGCCGATCGACCAGATAGGAGGCCGTGCGCACAAGTGCCACGTGCCCCTCGTGTGGGGGCATGAATTTACCAAGGATAACGCCGGTGGTTGTCATATCGTGTCTTTCTCAATCAACGCCTTGTAACGTGCATTCGCGGGTATAGCAGGTGAAAGCAAAAGTTAAAGTACACGCCCTGCAACGGCATCCAGTTTGGCTACCATCGCGGGGTCGCGAGCCTCGGGTGCTGTCAGGATAGCGAACTCTAACGCGCGGTCACAGCCGTGCTCACAAACGCCCCGCGACGAACCGAGTAGGGCAGGCAGGCGTTTGACCATACCACGCGCCTTGTCTGCGTTGCCGAACAACGTCTTGATGATCTCGTTAATGTCGACCTCGCCGTGGTCAGGGTGCCAACTGTCATAATCGGTGATCATGGCCACCGATGCGTAGTCCAGCTCCGCCTCGCGCGCCAGTTTGGCTTCGGGCATGTTGGTCATACCGATTACATCACAACCCAAAACCTCGCGATACATCTTGCTTTCGGCAAGCGTGGAAAACTGCGGCCCCTCCATCGCCAAATAAGTACCACCCATATGTACGGTAATTCCCTCAGCCTTTGCGGCCTCAAAGCAGGCGGCAGACAGGCGCGCACAGGTCGGATGCGCCACAGAAACATGGCCAACACATCCTGGGCCAAAGAAAGATTTTTCCCTTGCGAATGTGCGATCAATGAACTGGTCGACGATCACGAAGTCACCCGGCGCAAGTTCTTCGCGGAATGATCCACAGGCCGAAACCGATATCACATCCGTTACGCCAATTCGTTTCAGCGCATCAATGTTGGCGCGGTAGTTTATGGTTGAAGGCGTCTGCACGTGCCCCCGCCCGTGCCTTGGCAAAAACGCCATTCTTACACGGTCAAGCGTTCCAGTGAACATCTGATCTGAGGGTTCCCCCCACGGCGTCTCGACCGTCACCCACTTCGCGTTCTCAAGTCCTTCAATCTCATAAAGGCCACTGCCGCCGATAATACCGATCATAGTATCCATAACCATTCCCTATTCCGGCCGACCCAGCGAAAAAATATCTGTAACCGATGTGTAATCCTTATATCCCAGCCGCGCCAGTGGGGTGTAGCGGGTGACATCGAAAACTCCGTCCACCATAACGGTATCGTCCAAATGAACGCCCACAACCTCGCCCAGAACCATCACGTTGTTTTCGCCGGGCAGGTCAACAATTTTGAAAAGCTTGCATTCCAGCGAAGCAGGCGATGCGGCCACACGTGGCGCCTCTACGATATTGCAGTCCGCTTTGGTAATTCCGGCGTGCTCGAATTCGTCCGCGCCCGCTGCCAATGATCCAGATGAGCTGTTCATCTGGTCTTTCAACGCCATCGACACGATATTCACAACAAATTCGCCAGTGTCGCGAATATTAGCAACCGAGTCCTTTGCGTAGGTTTGATCCGGTTTATTCCCAGTGCTAGCAAACATCACCATAGGCGGGTTGTCCGTCACCGCATTAAAAAAGCTGTAAGGTGCGAGGTTGGCACGGCCTTGCGTATCCACGGTCGATATCCAGCCGATTGGGCGTGGCGATACAATCGCCTTAAATGGATTATGTGGCAGGCCATGGTCGTCGATATTCGGGCGATAAAACATTCGCGAAGTCCTTTTGCTATTTGCCGAAAAGTTATGGGCATGTTAGGCAAGTGTCGAGAGACATTTAGGGAAACGCCACAATGTATATGCAGATTAACCGACGAAGCTAAGCTAGACCCCTTAACGGGCGACGTTTTCCCTATTGATTGTGCCGGTTGCTTCCAATGTTTCGCATTACCCCTGAAATTCCTGATGATCTGGACGAAGTAGAATACCTCTACGACTTGGCCTTTGCGCCGGGCCGTTCGGCGTTAAGTTCTTACCGCTTGCGCGACGGGGTTGATAGGATCGCCGACTTGTCACTGGTCGCACGCGATAAGTATGACATCCTCGCAGGCGCGATACGGTTTTGGCCAGTTCAGATCGGGCAGGCGGGGCATGCAGCCTTGTTGCTTGGCCCTGTTGCCGTCCATCCTACACGTCAAGGCGAAGGATTGGGAAACCTGTTGATCTCTGAATCCTTGGATCGTGCATCGAATATCGGCTGGTCGCGAGTCATCTTGATCGGAGACGAACCTTATTACCGTCGGTATGGATTTCGACGCAATCAGGCGGAAAATTTACGTTTTCCGCCCCCTACGAACCCTGACCGTTTGCTCGCCAAGGCGTTGATCGAAGATGCATTCGAAGGCGTGTCTGGTCTGATCGGCAAGTGGGACGAATTGGTTCAGGCGAAGTAGTTCTGTAAAATACGCGTGTATATCGCCTTCAACTGGTGAATCTGCGCAACCTCCACACGCTCGTCAACTTGATGCATGGTTTTGCCAACTAAGCCGAATTCAACGACTGGGCAATGATCCTTAACGAACCGCGCATCCGACGTGCCGCCTGAAGTGGACATTTCCGGCGTAACGCCTGTTTCCGCCTCCACTGCCGTTGCGATCAAGGCAGACAACTCGCCAGGCGCCGTGATGAAACTTTCACCTGACACCTGCACCCGCATCGCGATGTTCACGTCGTTCGCCACTGCAACCTCGTCAGCCACGCTGCGAAGCCACGTGGTTAAGGCTTCCGACGTGTGGTCATCATTAAACCGGATATTCACGGTCGCACGGCAGTTCGCCGGAATAACATTATTCGCGGGATTGCCTGTATCAATGGTTGTAACCGCCAGCGTCGAAGCATCAAAATGTTCCGTCCCACCGTCCAGTTCATGACTGGCCAAACGATCAACCAGTCGCGCCATCGCTGGCAGCGGGTTCTTTGCGCGGTGCGGGTAGGCCGAATGCCCCTGCACGCCCGTAACAGTAAAATACGCCGTCATCGAACCGCGCCGCCCTATTTTCATCATGTCGCCCATGGTGTTAGGGCAGGTCGGTTCGCCAACCAGGCAGTGGTCGATCTTTTCGCCGTTGGCATCCATCCAGTCCAGAAGTGCAACTGTGCCGTCTGTCGCGTCACCTTCCTCGTCGCCAGTGATCGTCAACACGATCGACCCGTTCGGCGGTGATGCGGCAACGAAATCAATCGCGGCCGCCGCAAAAGCAGCCACGCCAGATTTCATGTCGGTCGACCCGCGACCATACATAAAGCCGTCTTTTACTTCTGCGCCAAAAGGATCAACGCTCCACGCAGCAATATCCCCGACAGGCACGACATCTGTGTGCCCGTTAAAGCCAAACGTCCGCCCGTTCGTCTGCCCGCCCCAGCGCGCAAACAGATTGGACGTGTCGCCTCGGTCAACGCGATTCGTAACAAATCCGGCCTCGGTCAGCAGTTTGTCGAGCAATTGTAGCGCGCCACCTTCATTAGGTGTAACCGAAGGGCAGCGGATCAAATCTGCAGTTAATTTGACGGGATCGGTCAATACGTAGCCCTCCTTATGGCTGACGGGGCAAGATGTTGTGCATCGGTAAGCCAACAAGCCATGGATGTCCAGAATGTCAATTATTCACGTTACAACTTAAAGTAAAATCATCTCATATAGATTCGACAAATTGGCACAATTATGACACAATTGATTCGTCAGTACTGGTGGGCACTGTAAGTAAAAAGGATGAAGTCCATAAAGTGCTGTAAATTGAGGAGTGATATTTGGTCAGCCACCGC
>CALCGO010000311.1 GCA_937901055.1 uncultured Rhodobacterales bacterium | reverse complement strand
CATGTCGCCCCTGAATACCTTGAAGGCAGCGTTCATGAGATCGACATACCAAACGTCGTGACCTCGATTCTCGCCAGCTATCGTGGCTATGACACGTTGGGCGAAACTGCCGTGGTTTTCACAGCTGGCATTGGCGTTCTGCTGCTTATTAGCGGACTTGGCCGTCGGCGTGATGATGAAGATGACGAAAGCGAAGAAATCTGATGCGCCATCACCTTATCTTGCGGGTTATTACTAAACTTCTAGTCGGCGCGATCATGCTGTTCGCGTTCTACGTCCAGTTCCATGGTGACTTTTCCCCCGGTGGCGGCTTTCAAGCAGGCGTGATTATGGCTGTAGCTTTCATCCTATATGGTCTGGTCTTCAGTCTTCGTAACGTTCAAAAGGTTTTCCCGGCGTGGCTGGTGCATAAGCTGATTGCTTTGGGCGTGTTGCTTTACGCTGGCACCGGAATCGTTAGCCTATTCCTTGGGTACAGCTTTCTCGATTACGGCGCCTTTACACCTGATCCCCCTGCACACGGCCAGCATTACGGCATCTTCGCAGTTGAACTTGGCGTCGGCATCACGGTAACGGCTGTGATGGTAGCAATCTATTACGCCTTCGCGGGCCGCGCCCCAAGACTAAGCGACGAGGAGTGGTGATGGGTTTCGAATTTACACAAGAATACATCCTCGGCCATATGAATTACTGGCTGTTTTCCGTGTTGATGATGACAGGGCTTTACATCGTGGTGGCCAAAGGCAACCTCGTTAAGAAAATCGTCGGGTTGAACATTTTTCAAACCTCGGTTTTCATGCTATATATATCTATGGGTAAGGTCACGGGCGGCACAGCGCCTATTTTCCCGCTGGATATGGAGATTGATCCAGATGTGATCTACTCCAACCCCCTGCCACACGTGTTGATCCTGACCGCGATCGTTGTTGGAATTGCCACGACGTCGCTCGGCTTGGCGTTAATTGTGCGTATTCAAGAAGAATTCAACACAATCGAGGAAGATGAGATTTTAACAATCGAGCGCGCAATCGCACACAGTGAAAACGCCATTCACGGCGAAGCCATGGGCGGGCGGGCGTAATGTCGGCAGAATCTACCCACGTTGCGATGACACTTTCCGATCATTTGCCTATTTTGCAAATACTTGTACCCCTCCTGACCGCACCGCTGATTGTACTGATCGGAAGCCGGCGGTTAACTTGGCCTCTGGCCTTTACCGCCAGTGCATTGTCGTTTGTCATCGCAATCATGTTGTTGATGCAAGTCATCGACGGCAGCGTTATATCGTATCAAATCGGCGGTTGGGCGCCCCCATTGGGGATCGAATACCGCGTTGATGCGACGAACGCCTTCGTGTTACTACTGGTCACCGGCATTAGCACTCTTGTGCTTCCCTACGCCCGCGAGAGCGTCAAATCCGAGATTCCGGCGCGCCATCACAACCTGTTCTACGCTGCATTCTTGTTGTGCCTGACAGGTTTGCTGGGCGTAGCCATAACGGGGGATGCGTTCAACGTATTCGTGTTCCTCGAAATCTCGTCACTTTCAACTTATGTGCTGATCGCGCAAGGCTCCTATCGCGACAAACGCGCACTGACTGCCGCCTATGACTATCTGATTATGGGCACCATTGGCGCGACGTTCTTTGTTATCGGTCTAGGTATGCTTTATATGGCAACTGGCACACTGAATATGGCCGATTTAGCGGACCGTATCGCCGATCAAGGCTCTAATCGAACAATCCGTGCAGCCTTTGCGTTTATCGTAGTAGGCATGGGGCTAAAAATTGCTA
>CALCGO010000310.1 GCA_937901055.1 uncultured Rhodobacterales bacterium | reverse complement strand
AGGAATTCTATCTCGGTATGTCCGATGAAGGCCGCAAGTCCTTCCGTGATGTACGTTCTTATCGTCGCCGTAAACGTTGGTTGAGCTAAGGCTCCAACCAACAATACCGCTTCTAAACAATCGAATGCGGGGTTTCCTCCGCCGCTAAAGGAAGACCCCATGTCCGACAATTTTGACACCCTCGAAACCCGCTCCGCAGACGAACGTGCTACCGATTTGGCCACAGCCCTGCCCCAGCAGATTGCAAACGCAATGCAGGCGCCGGGTATGGCGGCCCACCTTGGTGATGTTGATCCAGCTACAATTACCGATCGTGCCGCGCTGGCTGCATTGCCGGTTCTTCGTAAATCCGATCTAGGCGCCGCACAAAAAGCAAACGCGCCGTTCGGCGGCTTCACGACCCGCAGAACGCGCCACGTTTTCCAATCCCCCGGACCTATCTATGAAATCGGCGGCACATCAAATGACTGGTGGCGCATGGGACGGTTTTTGCACGCGAGTGGCATCGGCAAAGATGACATCGTCCAGAACTGTTTTTCCTATCACCTGACCCCCGCGGGCATGATGTTCGAAAACGGTGCTGCGGCTGTCGGGGCGTCCGTGTTTCCTGCCGGCACTGGCCAAACCGAATTACAGGCGCAAGCCGCTGCCGACCTTGGCGTTACGGCCTATGCAGGCACACCGGATTATTTGAAAGTCATCCTCGACAAGGGCGCGGAGATGGGCCTCGACCTTAGCCGTATAACACGCGCAGTTGTTGGGGGCGGCGCCCTATTCCCAAGTCTACGGCAGGAATACGCGGACCGTGGTATTAACTGCGTTCAGTGCTATGCGACAGCCGATCTAGGCAACGTTGCGTACGAATCCCCCGCGATGGAAGGCATGATCGTTGACGAAGGCGTATTCGTCGAAATCGTCACGCCTGGCACAGGCACACCCGTCGCTGAAGGCGAAATCGGCGAGGTCATCGTCACGACCCTTAACCCCGATTATCCCCTAATACGCTTTGCTACAGGCGATCTGTCGGCCGTTTTGCCCGGCACAAGCCCTTGCGGGCGCACCAACATGCGTATCAAAGGCTGGATGGGCCGCGCTGACCAAACCACCAAGATTAAAGGCATGTTTGTTCGCCCAGAACAGGTAGCCGCCCTCGTGGAACGTCACCCCGAAATCCTGAAAGCCCGCGTAATCGCCACGCGCAACGGCGAGCAGGATGCCATGACCGTACAGATCGAAACCGATGGCGTAAATCTGGAAGCCGTCACTGCCTCCGTACAGGAAACACTTAAGCTCCGCGGGAACATCGAAGTACACGCCCCCGACAGCCTGCCCAAAGACGGCAAGGTTATCGACGATCAGCGGAGCTATGACTAGGTCGCTACCTAACGCCCTGATCACCTACACTCACGGGTTCGGATCATCCGGTATTGCCGCGCGGTATGTCCATTCGCGTGGATCCCCATCCTATCGCGCTCAAATGTATCTGCCCGATGATCACGGATCGGTTCACCTGCGGCGTGTCATACCTTCGCCCGTAGGCGGTTCACCAGCAGGTCGTCGCGGACAATCTCGTCCTTGAGCGTAGCGAGTTCCCCAACGTCCCAATTAGCGCTTAGATATAGTCAGACAATAGTTTTTCACCACAGACATCTGTGAGATAACCGCAAGCCCGTGTTGCTGCAGCATGAAAGGTCTTGCCCTTATCAACCCCTTTCAAAGACAGATACATACGCGGTATCAAGAAACAGACATTCCGGCTGACTAATCCAAGCATGCCTCAATTCTCAATATGCTTTGTGAAATCCGGCCACGCATCGAACCGTGCAAAACCGCGTTGGGTAGAGTTAGTGAGAGCACAGATAGTCTTGAACTACGGTGGTGAGGCACACCTACGCGTCGAATGCAGTCTCGGGCGGGATGCCAAACCAGATGGTAGGGAAGTTGCTCGGCCACAGCCAGTTGCAGACAACTATGCGTTACGCGCATTTGGCCGATGATCCCGTTATCACGCTCCATGATCACCAGTGTTTCACCGTTTGAGACAATAAACTATTTTCACAAAAATCTCATTCAAATACAACTGAAAGTGGTTATGTTTTCTAATTCCTTAAAGTTATGCGACAGCACCACCCTACTCAAGTAAGTTTAAAATTACAATGCGCCTGCCAGTGCTACCAGAAAACAAGTAGAGTTGGCCCCCCGACAATTAGTGCGTGTCTAACAAACGCGGAGGACCACTTAGTTTATGCGATTATTCCCAATCGCTAAAGCGAACGTGCTCTACACCAGTCATTGGGTTGTAATCGGCAAATGTTGTTTGGTTTCCACCGTTGCCGAAGCGAAAACGTAAACCAGCTAAAACGGAGTCTTTTCGCCAAGCTTCTTCTTCGGATTCTTCCGTCTCAAAGCTGCCCTGATATGATGCGAAAACTGACATGCTGGAAGTTATGTTATACTCCGCATCGACACCCCACGTGACAAACGCGATAATATCACCGTCATAGTCAATACTACCTCCACCGATATTCATACCAGCAAGAAAATTGGGGGTAATTTGGAATTCGCCTTCGATGCGGCCGTAATTCGCGCTTATGTCGTCATCACCAGACGCGGTAGAATTAGTTACCCCAAATTGTGCACTCAACGCTGAGCTTCCCATTTCGTAACGGGCTTCGGCGGCAAACGTCATAAAGTTTTCATCCCACCAGTCGACGTCTTGACCTACGGATACCATTCCACCGTAGGTTAGGTTCCCAGTTGTTTGTCCAACATGTGCCGATACGGTCTGGACCGAGTATGAATAATTGGCTCCATCCGGGTATTCACTACTTGAACCA
>CALCGO010000309.1 GCA_937901055.1 uncultured Rhodobacterales bacterium | reverse complement strand
CGTCGGCTTTTGCCGATGCGATAACTTTGTCACCTACTGCGAGACGCTGTGGGGCCAGAATATAGTTCTGTACGCCATCTTCGTAACGAATCAGTGCGATGAAAGCAGTTCTGTTGGGATCGTATTCGATACGCTCAACAGTTGCCGGCATATCAAACTTGCGACGTTTGAAATCCATGATGCGGTAGAGGCGCTTTGCACCACCACCTTTGCGACGCATAGTGATCCGTCCGGTGTTGTTCCGACCGCCCGATTTCGTCAAACCCTCTGTTAGGGATTTAACGGGACGTCCTTTCCAAAGCTCCGAACGGTCAATCAGAACCAACCCACGTTGGCCTGGCGTCGTCGGTTTATACGACTTTAGTGCCATTTTATCTGTCTTCCGTTGTATTTCAGGCTACGCCTGAATTGAGTAAACCGCCCCGAAGGTCGGCGAGGAAAAACGGCCCCCGAAGGGACCGCCTAGTAATATCGTTAAGGCTTAAAGGCCTGTGGACACGTCGATGGTGTTACCCTCTTCGAGTGTCACATAAGCTTTTTTAACGTCTTTGCGTTTGCCGAGTTGCCCCTTGAAACGCTTGACCTTGCCTTTGGTGATCGAGGTATTAACCGCTTTCACCTTAACATTAAAGAGGCTTTCTACAGCTTCTTTGATCTGTGGTTTGTTAGCATCGATTGCCACTTCAAAAACAACAGCGTTACTTTCGGACGCCATAGTTGCTTTCTCTGTGATGATCGGCTTACGGATCACATCATACTGTTCAGCTTTGCTGCTCATGACAGACGTGCCTCCAGTGCTTCGACGGCCGCTTTAGTCAACACAAGTGTATCGCGACGCAGAATGTCATAAACATTTGCACCGGCACTTGGAAGAACATCGAGACCCTCAATGTTGCGTGCAGCGCGGGCGAAGTTTTCGTTCACTTCCGCACCATCGATTACCAGAGCGCGTTTCCAGCCGAGATCTTGGATCACGGATGCCAGCGCTTTGGTTTTGCCTTCAGCCAGATCAGCATTATCAAGGATAACCAGCTCACCAGCAGCAACCTTGGCAGACAAAGCATGTTTCAGGCCAAGGGCGCGGAACTTCTTAGTCAGGTTGTGTGCATGGCTACGCGGGGTTGGTCCCTTGTAGATACCACCACCGCGGAAGATCGGCGCGTTACGGTCGCCGTGACGAGCGCCACCGGTACCTTTTTGGCGATAGATCTTCTTGGTCGAGTAGCTGGTTTCCGAACGGGTTTTCACTTTGTGAGTACCCGCTTGGCGTTTAGCAAGCTGATAGCGAACCATGCGGTGCAGGATGTCTGCACGTGGCTCAAGACCGAAGATTGCGTCAGACAGTTCAATTGAACCGGCTTTGGCAGCGTCGAGTTTGATTACATCAGTTTTCATTCTTCAACGCCTCCTTCAGGGGCTTCAACAGCCGCAGCTTCAGTTGCAGACGCACGAATGGCCGCTGGCATTGGGATATCGCTAGGTGCAGCTTTCTTAACTGCATCTTTGATAGTCACCCAACCACCTTTGGAACCCGGTACGGCGCCTTTGATCATGATCAAGCCACGGTCCGCATCAGTTTTCATAACCTGCAAGTTTTGCGTAGTCACGCGCACAGCGCCCATGTGACCAGCCATTTTCTTGCCTTTGAAAACCTTACCAGGATCCTGACACTGACCAGTGGAGCCGTGCGAACGGTGCGAAACAGACACACCGTGCGTAGCCCGTAGACCACCAAAGTTGTGACGTTTCATAGCACCGGCAAAACCTTTACCGATCGATGTGCCCGCGATGTCCACGTACTGACCTGTTAGATAGTGGTCAGCAGTGATTTCAGCACCAACCTCGATCAAATTGTCAGCAGATACGCGGAACTCGGCAACTTTACGCTTCGGCTCAACTTTAGCCGCTGCGAAGTGGCCACGCATGCCTTGCGATGTGCGCTTTGCTTTTGCAGCGCCGGCACCCAACTGAACGGCGGTGTAGCCATCACGGTCAGATGTACGCTGCGCAACAACTTGCACGTTTTCCATTTGAAGCACGGTAACAGGAATCTGTTGGCCGTCTTCCATGAACAACCGGGTCATGCCCAGCTTCTTGGCGATTACTCCAGAACGCATAATCAGAGCCCCCTAAAGTTTAATTTCGACGTCCACGCCGGCAGCCAGGTCGAGCTTCATCAGCGCGTCCACGGTCTGTGGTGTGGGGTCAACAATGTCCAACAGACGCTTGTGCGTCCGGATCTCGAATTGCTCGCGCGACTTTTTGTCGATGTGCGGGCCACGAAGAACCGTGAACTTTTCGATATGTGTCGGTAGCGGAATAGGACCGCGAACCGTAGCGCCCGTGCGTTT
>CALCGO010000308.1 GCA_937901055.1 uncultured Rhodobacterales bacterium | reverse complement strand
CCATGGCCGATACATAAGCAATGCCTGCGCCCATCATACCTGCGCCCAAGATGCCAACCTTCTTGACGGATTGGTCTTCGACGTCAGGGCGAACAGCACCTTTTTCAAGCGCGGTTTTGTTGATGAACAGGGAACGGATCATGGCCGAGGAACTCGGGTTCATCAGAACCTTGGTGAACCAGCGCGCCTCGATTTTCAAGGCTGTGTCGAATGGCACTAATGCACCTTCATAGATCGCTGACAGCATTGCTTTGGCCGCAGGATAAACGCCTTGCGTCTTGCCATGCACCATTGCCGAAGCACCGACGTACATCGGGAAACCCGGCGCACTGTAAGGCGCACCGCCCGGGAACCGGTAACCCTTGGCATCCCATGGTTTCACAATATCCGCATCCGTTGCGTTCAGAACCCATTCCTTGGCGCGGGCCAATAGTTTATCCGCAGGAACAACTTCGTCAATCACACCAGCCGCTTTGGATTTGGCTGGCGCCAACATTTTACCTTCCAGCAACAGTGAAGAAGCGCCCATAAGGCCGAGCATCCGAACCAAACGTGTTGTGCCGCCTGCACCGGGGAAAATCCCAAGCAGAATTTCTGGCAAACCAATCTTGGCCTTCGGATTATCCGCTACAAAAAGACGATGACAAGCCAAGCCGATTTCCGTGCCGATACCAGCCGACGTACCGGGGCAAGCCCAAGCAACAGGCTTGCCGCCTTTGTTGGTTTTGGCATCCATGCCGGCGCGTTCAAGTTTGCGCAGAATGTGGTGGCCGGACATTGTGAAATCGAACAAGCCTTGGGCCGGATTGTCACCCGCCTCGGCGCGGATTTTTCCAAGCACGTTCAGGTCCATGCCACCCGCGAAATCCTTCTTCGCAGAGGTCACGATGATCCCTTTAACGGCATCATCCGCCAGCGCATCATCAACCATACTGTCAAAAAGCCCGAAGCTTTCGCGTGACATCACGTTCATGGATTTATCCGGCACATCCCACGTGATCGTCGCGACACCGTCTGCATCTACTGCGTATTTGAAATCTTTAGTCATGATCTAAGTCCTTATACGCGTTCAATAATAGTCGCCGCACCCATGCCGGATGCAACACAAAGAGTGGCCAACGCAGTGCCCTTGCCGGAGCGTTCCAGCTCGTCCAAAGCCGTACCGATGATCATCGCACCGGTTGCGCCCAGCGGGTGACCCATGGCAATCGCGCCACCGTTAACGTTGATGTCATCGTGGCTGACGTTGAAGGCCTGCATGAAACGTAGAACGACGGCTGCGAAGGCTTCGTTCACTTCGAACAGGTCGATGTCAGATATGCTCATGCCGGCTTCGCGAAGAATTTTTTCCGTAACCGGAACTGGGCCAGTCAGCATGATTGTCGGGTCAGTGCCGATTTTCGCCGTCGCACGAATACGTGCCCTTGGTTTCAGGCCGTGTGCCTCGCCAAATTCTTTGGATCCGACAAGGATCGCGGCAGCTCCGTCAACAATACCGGAAGAGTTGCCGGCGTGATGCACGTGGTTGATTTTTTCCAGATGCGGGTATTTCAGCATCGCAACTGCGTCGAAACCGGGCATGATTTCACCCATTTCCTTGAACGCAGGACGCAAACCACCAAGCGATTGCATGTCCGTTTGCGGGCGCATGTATTCGTCTTTATCCAGAATGGTTAGGCCGTTCTGATCCTTGATCGAAACAATGGATTTGTCGAAACGCCCTTCGTCCCATGCCATTTTGGCACGTTTCTGGGATTCAACAGCGTAAGTATCAACGTCATCGCGGCTAAAGCCATATTCGGTGGCGATGATGTCAGCAGAAATACCTTGTGGGACAAAGTATGTTTTCATTGCCAGTTCCGGATCAACTGCAATCGCGGCCCCGTCTGCACCCATTGCAACACGGCTCATCATTTCAACGCCGCCTGCTACATATGCACCACCGGCGTTGCCGCGAACTTGATTGGCCGCGATATTTGTCGCCTCCAATCCGCTGGCACAAAAACGGTTGATCGACAGACCCGGTACGTTTTCCGCATAGTCGGACAACAGAACCGCCGAACGCGCAAGACAGCCGCCTTGCTCCATCACTTGGGTAACGTTGCCCCAAATCACATCTTCCAACGCTTCGGTTTTTAGGTCGTTGCG
>CALCGO010000307.1 GCA_937901055.1 uncultured Rhodobacterales bacterium | reverse complement strand
GTCTCCTGCGGCTGCTTCACGGCGACGTTTAATCAATTCGGCCCGTTTCAGGTCAAGGTCAAGCTTTGCCATCTCGCTAGGTGGTTGCTTCGACTGGAACTCAACCAAGGCCAAATTTTTAACCTCGGGCGGGATGCCGGGATGCGCCATGATTTGATACATGCGATCCATTGTCATTCCACCAGTACCGGGAACTGCCCCCATAATAGGCTTACGCATTGCCGCTTGCGTGTCCGAAACCATTGGAGGCCCGGCCTGACCTTGCTGCGGGGCAGATAGAGCGGCACCTAGAGAATACGGCATTTGTGGTTGAGCGGTTGGCTGTTGACCCACATTAAACCCGCCAGGAGCGGGCCTTGCATCTTGGCCAAACGACAAGCCGCCAGACGGGCCTGCCTTACCAAACGCACCAGCTACAGGCCCCGGCAACTGCACAGGAGCATATTTAGGAGCGCCGGTTCGGGCATCGCGCAACATACTTGCGCCCGCCGCCTGCTGTGCCGCCATTTGCTTAGAAAGCAAGTAGTTGTTCAGCATGGCATCGTTAGGATTGCGGTTCATGACGGAACCCGAATACCTCAGGAACGCCCCTAAGTCCTGTGCATTACTGCCAGACCCGAGCCAATCCTTTGACTTGGTCGCTGCGCCTTGAAGCCACGATTGAAGTGTCATTTTACCGCCCCATAATCAACCATCATAAACCCGCTAGGGTGCAGGTGTGCAGCGTGTGGAACCTCGTCAGCCATGACTCCAACCTGAATGGTAGGCACCCCGAGATAGCGGTAGCTGTAAAGCGACGTGCCGCCTTTGGTTTCCCCAATCCGGCGAACATCTTCTTTCAAGCGCCGGTCAGAGAACATTGAAACACCAGCGCCCAAAATCTGAGCCAAGCCGCCCGCGCCCATGTTCTGCCTTTCAACCGTCGCTGTCTGGCCACCCATGCCGCCAATACTGCGGAGCATGTTAACATAGTTCTGCATTCCCGTGAGGTCTGCCCCTTGGGTTTCATAGTGCTGTTGCATGCCACCTTCAATCTGGCGTTGCCGCATGGCATCCTGAGCGCCACCCACGCCGCCCATCATCTGCGCTGGCAAGTATCCGGCCTCTTCCATCTGCGGGGCCATCCCCGCTGCGCTCATGCCGCGCTGCTGCGCGTTTTGGAATGCGCCGTACTCATATGGGGATACCGCATCAACTGCAGCCCGTGAAACGTGTTCCATCGCTGGCGTTGAGGATAGCATACCCGAGCCAGAGAACATTGAAGCCGCTGCCGGGATAGCCGAGCCAAGGGCGTTCTGCTTCACCGCGTCAAGTTGCGCTGATTGGTATTGCGGATTCATTTGATTGGACAGGAACCCTTGAGCCTGATCGACCATTGGCGCGCCTTGGCCCGCCCGGTCCATTGTCATCTGCTGCGCTTGCTGTGACGTATCTCCAAAGCCTGCGACCCTCTGGCCTTGGAATGGATCGACCCGAAAGCCCCCACTGCTGTAGAGGTCTCCTATATCTTCAAGCCCGCCCTGAAGATACGGTTGCACCGGCTTCCAAGGTTCGCTGCTTTGTGTCTGCTTTGACCCGCCGCCCATTTTACAACTCCAGTATCATTTCATAGTGGGCCAATTTGTAGCCCTTGGATTTCCCGAACTTCGACCACCCAGGCCGAACCTTTGCTATTATGCGGCTTTTCCCGAGATGGCGCGCCCATTCGCGTATCTCATCGTCAAGTGCATCTTGCCACTCCGAACGGCGAACGCCTGCTGCGGCCTCTATGTTCACCTCATTAACCCCAATCGAGGTCAAAGCAACGCCTTGGAACGTATTGATAGACCAGCATTGCTTTTCACCGGACATTATGCTTTTCTCCAAGCCGTCAACAGTCCATCTCCCGTGGCTTCTATCCGCAAAATTCTCAAGAAAAGGTATAACACTTTTCCGAACCGTTGGATATATGCTTGATGGAACCCCATTAATCATAACCCATAATGCCCCTGATAGTCGTACCCATAGCCCCAGATGTTCACGCTGTCATTCACCGAGCAAAGAGCTTGCAGCGTCATTGATGGCTGAAGCAATCCCAGATGCTCCATATCAAAGATGGTCACACCAGTTTTTGCCGGAACCGTTCTTTGATATACAATCGTATTAGCAGCCGTCGCGCTATCTCCCGTTGGCACAAGGTACACCGTCACGAAATCAACAGTCCCGGTGACATTGGTAGCTATCAGGCTTTCAACCTGAAAATCAGCGTCGGACCTTGCCGTAAACACAGATCCGACCGTACTCTGCAATTGAAAAACATCAATCGGACGTGGCACCCGAAGAACGGAAAGCGGGTCGCGCTCCTGTGACTGCCTGTGAATTTGGCTTTCTGTTATCATCTGTAGCCCGCCTTTTTATACCGGACCTGCACGCCCTGCGCACCGCCCCATTCACCCCCGGCTGGTATGCGCATCTGCACGGCAACCTTTTGGCCCTCACCTCGGACCGCAGCAAATCCAGACCACCCAACCTCGACTTCGTTCGATGTGGTCACCGCACCTTTATTGTCGCGCATATACAAGGAAATCAAAGCGTCCCAACTGTCAGCCTCAATCAGCGGATAGGCCTCGGACACAAACACCCGCTGCCCCGGTGATGGCTGGCTTTCCCCCGTCCTGAATGTTGCCTCTAGGGGCGTCCCGGTGAATGTCTGATAGTTCGATGAACCCCCGACATTGGCAAACGCGGCAAGCCTGCGGCCACCTCCCTGAAGCTCTACGCTGTCCAAGGAAATGGGGATTGAATCAAGGTCGCCGTAAATTGCGTCCAAGCTGTCTAGGTCTATGCCGTCTAGAGTTGAACCTACAATCCAATGAGTATTCAGCGTTGCAGATGACCTCCGACCCTCTGCCCATGAGTATACAATCGCTCGATCATAGGCATCGCTCTCAGTCCCATGAAAGGCCCAAACAATCATCTTGTTCTCCCAATCCACGGCGGCGTGAATTCGGCCTATATATGCGGAGTGAACATTTTCAAAAAACCACTGGTTGATCCGCTGATTGCCGATAGGCTCGACCGTTGACCCGTTGGTCACATAAAACCCGTCTTGAGCGAGGAAGTAACTGAAATAACCGATATTCGCCACGGCAAAGGGGGCTATCGCTCCCCGGTCAGCGGACACGACATCAGCGCGCCAAACCAATGGAGGCCCAACATAAGAAAGCCGCATAATGCCGCGCTCTTGGAATATGGTTGCATACCGACCACCAACAATCTTTTGAATCGGCCCGTATTCAGACGGCATAGAGGCAGACCCGGCTTGTGTCAGGCGAGACGCGGCCCACGATGTCGCGGGAGAGTTGATAGATGACCACTGGATGCCGTTTGGCGTTCCTGAGATATTGCCCATCATCAAGAAATCACCGACCCTTGCGCAACGCTTGGCGTTCGGAGGTGATCCAGGCAGGGCCGACCATGTGTTGTCAGTATCAATGTCCGTCAGATATTG
>CALCGO010000306.1 GCA_937901055.1 uncultured Rhodobacterales bacterium | reverse complement strand
AAATACGCTGGAAAGCCCAACTTTAAGTGCTCCATTTTCAATCTCTGAAGTATGCGTAACGCCCACTGCAGCCGCACGACCGCCCTGCATTGGCAACATCAGCGATACGTCCAAGGTATTTCCAACCAGCATTTCAAACTCGTTACCCGAATAAGCATCAAAAAGGCGCATCCCCCGTCCATAAGCTTGAGGGGAGCCATACGGCTGTGCCTGCGTGTATTCAGCGCTATCAGGGATATACGATCTGCTACGCCTCTCTGCTCCAAGATCCGATTTTACAAGTGACGAAAGCGCCTGATTCAGGCTACTATCCATTATTATTTGCGAAGCAATGCTTACTCCAGAGACATCAAAGTCGCCGCCCATTTGGTCCGTCGCCAGTAATTCGATCTTCGACATCGCTTGCATGACTGCATCACCACTTGCGCCACCTGCCGCTAGTGCAACTACTCCGACCTCAAAGGACTTGTTGTTATTGTTCAGCGTTGTGGTAGCACCTATTGGCAGCAAAGCTGCGCGTAAATCAGCAAACCCATGACCATAGATTTCGTCATAAGTGTGAGTAATACCGCCGGAAAACTCTAGCACATCTAGTGTTGCCCACGTTGGGTCGAAAAAGTTATTGTCAGCCGTGGCAAGAAGCCGGTTTCGCAACTCAGTTGGTGCAAGATTTGGAAAAGCTTCCGCCAATATGGCTATTGCTCCGGAAATTCTCGGTGAAGCATAGGATGTACCATCACCAACAATATATTGGTCATTACTGGTACTGCCATCGCCTGTTGCAACGTATGAAAAACCATCCGCCGCAATGCACCAGCGTGCTGCCTCAAAGCATCCAGTTGACCAAAGTTGCACATTTGTATCATCAAAATCATCAATCGATGCCACATAGTCGCGTGAAAGATTTATTACAGCCAGCCAGCCCTCCTCTAGTTCAGGGTAAAACATTGGGAGTGCGGCCATAACTGTCGCTTGGGTTTGAGCAGTCTCATTAGACATGGCAAACACAACTACGCCTACATTACCGGCGTACGCTTGGAGGGCAGAGAGGTATTCTGCGGTCACTATGTTTAAGTTATCCGGAGTATTTACCCCACATTCGCCCAGGCTTTGCAACTCACAAACGTATGCCCAGGAGTTGTTTTGGACGATTGCACCAAGCTCAATCGCGCGATTGACAGCATGCGCTTCAGTCTCATCCCACCACGAAGAAAGATGTAGCGCGGCATCCGGTGCAACGCCCAGTGTTTCGCCAAAATCCTCTGATCCGGCTGCGAGCCCTGCAACGGCGGTACCGTGCGCGTCGTAAGTTATGTTTTCAAAACCAACATCAACACCAAAGTACAAAACCTTACCTTGCATTTCGACATGCGATGGGTTGAATCCTGCATCTCTAATCGAGATAATCTGCCCGCTCCCCTTAAGCCCCAGTGCATGTGCATATTCTGTTCTAATGGCCGCAAGAGAGTAACTTGTTGAGCCACTGAACGGGATGATTTGTTTTAAATATTTGGCTGAATTGTTACGTAAGTCAGTGGCTACCGCTTCAATTTCTGCTGTAATAGTTGTGACAAACCCTGATGTGGTGCCAAATACTAAGATACTACCGCTACCCCCGCCAGTGTCGCCGCCAGTGTCGCCGCCAGTGTCTTTACAGGCCGTAATTCCGCCTGCCAAAAAAATCAACAATAGAGCTCGGCGCGTAAAGGTTATGACGGTATTCATACTCGCTAACCTCACTCCAGTCTTCGATGGCAATCATTTTACAGCATTACTGGTGAGCCACTAATACCACAACACTGTATGAGTTCATAGTCCCAATCCCAGTCATAATCTGTTATTGCACCATACCCTCCCCCACCTTCAGCCGCCACTGCCACTACAGCGACGGCTCCGAGTATTGCTAGGAAAGTGTTACCACCCGAAAATTGATCTTCAGAGTGCTTGGGGGCACTTGGCGATGGGTGGCAAGTATCCGGGAAAATTTCCGGCAAAAATACGGATCTTGTCGGTTATCAACGCCACTATTTTGCTGGCTATGGGCGGTATTGTAGCCGCCCGCGCTGGAATCTATTTGCAAGACCTGAGCGACTTATCAACGTGGGCAATTTGGATCGTCGTCGTATTCGTCGGACTATCTGCGTTGGCGAACTTAGCAACACCAAGCAAGCAGGAGCGAGCGCTTTGGGCCCCGGTCAGCGTCGTGAAAGTTATTTGCGCTCTGATAGTAGCACTAGCGTAAATGAATCGGCCAAAGCAACTCGGTGTAAGCCTGGAGCAATGACCTTACTTTTGCATTCTCCTGATTTGGTTGCTCAATCCAGATCGACGCTCGAGACCTTTAGGTAACCAAGAAAGATGACTGCTCCGCTCTGATCTTGAATTGATCTATATCATCAGTCGCATTTCCGATTGTTTCAAGAGCAGTTCTACGCCCAATTTCGCTAAACTTGTTCGCAACATCAGGCCTGAAGAATCCATGTTGATTCGCCGATGAAGATCATGTGTTGCTGCCGCGACAAGAAATGTTTCAAGAGCATCCCATATTGGCCACGCATCCAAACCGATGATGATCAGAATACGCGTGTTGATGCGGGCATACGGTTTGAGATGATGGCTATAGTGGTCGTCGTTGGTACGGGCCAGCTAACTTGCCTCGTTAAATCAACAGTTTGGCAATAGAAATCTGGCTCCCCTTATTCGGGCATTTTTATCTACTTTCATATCGTCACCAGACGCATTAGATATCTCTATCTTCATTACTCAGGGACAAATCATGGCGCAAAAAGCTACCATTTATAAAGTTGAACTTTCCGTTTCCGATATGGATCGTCACTATTATGAAACGCATAAACTGACCGTGGCCAAACATCCGTCAGAGACAGATGAACGGTTAATGGTGCGTATTCTCGCTTTTGCACTGAATGCCCACGAGCAATTGGAAATAACAAAGGGTCTTTCTACGGATGATGAGCCAGACATTTGGCAGAAAAGCTTAAGTGGTGAGCTTGAGCTGTGGGTGGCGTTGGGACTCCCGGGCGAGAAAGTTGTTCGTCAGTCCTGTGGCAAAGCCAACGAGGTAATCGTCTATTGTTACGGCGGCAGGACAGCTGAGATGTGGTGGGAGAAGATTAAGAACAGCACCACCCGATTTGATAACCTTCAAGTTATAAATTTTTCAGAGGCCGTCACCAGCGAATTGGCCAAACTGGCAAGTCGTTCGATGAAGGTGCAGGTTAATATACAGGACGGCGATGTGATGGTAAGTGTTGACGATGAAATCGTTTACGTTACCCCGGTCAAATGGAAAAATGCTGATCATTGATCGTCGACCAGCTTGCAATGCGCATAAGCTTCCTAAAAGATGAATGTCAGCGTTGAGGCACCGCGCCGCAACGTCAAGCCACATCACCAACGTCGGGTACCCCAGAGAATTTTCTCAAGTTTGATGCCAAGACCCGTACTGTCTTGCGTTCCGAAACGGCAGAAATCCGTACCAACACAAGTTTTAACCGTCCGAAGCCCTTTGGAATACGCATGCCCCGAGACCATTCCTGCCGCGTTCAGATCGGCCCAGATATCGGGCAAGTCACCTTTTTGAACACCTAGTAAATCAATGCGCTGGCCGCCCGTTACATGCACGGCGGGCACATTGTATTTGTCGGCAGCGTTCGCGATAGCGCGCAACTCGTCCAGTCGCCGCAGCGCGGTTCCTTGAAAGCGTTAACAAAGAGCTTTCAGAGCTGTTTTCCTAAAAGCCTCAGGCGTTATGGGCAGCACGGTATCGGCCGCTCAGTATTCGAACCGAGAATGCCAGCGTTGCAACAGTATGCCGATTATTGTTGGGCGCACATTTCTAAACCGATGCCAGTAGCTCCGCGTTACCACCCGATGCAGTCGTGTCGATGCAAACGTGCCGCTCTAACGTGAAGCGCGCAGGGTCAGAGTCCATTATCAACAGTATCAAGGGGCCGGCGCGTTCCGCAAGGGCCGTCCTGAATGCGCGTGCTGTTGCTTCATTGCCCCAATAAACCACGGCGCCAAGACCGGACAATTCCCGCAAGACTTCGGCCGTTGCCGTACCGGTGATGTCGCCACCAGCAACCAAACGCAAGGCCGTGCATCCGGCCGCTTCAGCAATACCCTTTTGCGCGTTGGCGGCGACAAGCGTAGGCCCAAGACACAACACTTTGCCCCGTGCAAAAGTGCTAAGGCGGTTGGATTCACCAGTTGGCCCAGGCAGGGTCTCAGCCCCTAACGGAATAGAGCTAGGACGTTTAAGCCTGTCGAGTGCCTTCTGAACATCTTGCAGCAATGCAGGGCTATCATCGGGGTCGGCGAAAACCTCCCGCTTCATCTTCGTCAGTCTGCTCAGATACTCCGGTCCACCAGCTTTGGGCCCCGTCCCCGAGAGCCCCTCCCCTCCAAAAGGTTGAGAGCCTACGACCGCGCCAACCTGATTGCGGTTTACGTAGATATTGCCAACCGCGAGCTTGTCGATGAATTCTTGAACACGGTCATCAATACGGCTGTGCACCCCGAACGTAAGGCCAAAACCACTGGCGTTTATGTCTTCGACAACCTGCTCGATTTCGCCGGTTGCGAAGGTTGCAATATGCAATACAGGCCCGAAGATTTCTTCATGCAAATCCCCGATTCCGCCTACTTCAAGTACGGTGGGCGGGATGTAGTGCCCACTGCCATGCGCCGCTAGTTGCTTCATCAACCGACCATCGCGCCGCGCCGCATCGATGTATTCGGCAAATCTACGCTCGGCAAGTTCGTCGATTATCGGTCCTGTGTCCGTGGATATATCCCACGGGTTTCCGGCACGAAGTTCGTCCATTGCCCCGAACAACATCTTGGAAACGCCTGCCGCAATGTCATCTTGAAGGTACAACACCCGCAACGAGGAACACCGCTGCCCGGCACTTTGAAAGGCGCTAACCAAAATATCGCGTACTGCCTGTTCAGGCAGCGCTGTTGAATCGACTATCATGGCGTTCAATCCACCTGTTTCCGCTATAAGCGGTGCGGTAGGCGAAAGGCTTTTTGCCATGCTAAGGTTGATATGTTGTGCGGTTGGCGTTGATCCCGTGAAACACAGACCATCTATTCGTGGGTCGCTGGAAAGGGCTGCCCCCACCGTGCGCCCTGCGCCCGGCAACAATTGCAGCACGTCACGTGGGACCCCTGCTTCATGCAGCAATGCAACCGCTTGCGCGGCAATTAGCGGTGTTTGTTCAGCCGGCTTCGCGATGACTGCATTGCCCGCCGCGAGCGCTCCGGCAATTTGACCAGTGAAAATAGCCAACGGGAAATTCCAAGGCGAGATGCAGGCGATCGTTCCGCAGGCTGAATCTGAAAGCTGCTTTGCCTGCTCCCCATAGTATCGCAGAAAATCGACAGCCTCGCGTAGTTCAGAGACTGCATCAGGCAATATTTTCCCCGCTTCGCGCGCCGCGAGTGCAAAAAACTCGCCATAATGTTCTTCATACAGATTTGATGCTTTATATAAAACGTCAGCGCGGGTTTCCGCATTCGCCGCCCACGGCTTTGCGTTTGCCAATGCTTTTTCGATATCTTCGGTGGCAGCAGCCGTAACAGTCCCGACAATATCGTTCGGATCATACGGGCTACAGACATTCGCGACTTCGGCCCCAACTGCCTCCGCCGATAATATCGGCGCAGCATGAAAACGCGTCGTACGATGAGGTGCGCGCGCGGCCTCGATGTCGGCCAAATCCTTGGTGTCGGTTAGATCCCACCCTTTTGCATTCTTGCGCTCAATACCAAATATCGCTGAAGGCGCTGCTACAGCCGGGTTTTGCACCGCATCGCGATCCTTCTCGACCTGCAAAAACGGGTCTGTCGCCACTTCGGATGCAGGAACGCTTTCATCGACGATTTGGTTCACGAACGAACTGTTCGCACCGTTTTCCAGCAAACGCCGCACGAGATACGCCAGCAAATCGCGATGCTCTCCGACCGGCGCATATATACGACAACGTGTTTTAGCTTGTTCCATCATAATACTATGCAAGTTTTCCCCCATCCCGTGGAGGCGCTGGAACTCGTAGTCTTGTGCCTCGCCTGCCATTTCCAGAACGGCGGCCACGGTATGGGCATTGTGCGTGGCAAATTG
>CALCGO010000305.1 GCA_937901055.1 uncultured Rhodobacterales bacterium | reverse complement strand
CAATCCGATGTTATTGAACCCGCCCTGATTGAGCGCCCCCATGACCTGCATCACAGCCTCGTAAGAAATCGAGCCGTCAGCGCGCAAGAATACTTTGTCGTTATCCCGCTCCGCCGCGATTGCCCGAAGTTTGGGAATGAGGGTGGTCATATCCTCGACTTCGGTTTCCTGAATCATTACCCGACCGTCCGCTGTAAGTGAAACCGTCAGGGGCTGTTCATCTTCGGCTGGCAAAGCGTTGGCGGTGGTTTTGGGCAGTTCAATCGGAACCCCGGTTGTAAGCAACGGAGCTGCGACCATAAAAATAATCAGCAAGACAAGCATTACGTCAACGAAAGGTGTGACATTGATCTCGGACATCGGACGATGCCCGCCGCTGCGTCTGCGCCGCTTGCGCCCGCCGCTGCGATTTATTGTTCCAGCACCCATATCAGTTGCCCGGTCCGTCTATTTGACGGGAAAGAATCAGGGAAAACTCATCGGTAAACGCTTCCCATTCACTAGAGATCTTATCTGCATCAGTCGACAGTTTGTTGTAGAAAATCACCGCAGGAATAGCGGCCAGCAGGCCCATAGCAGTGGCCAGCAAGGCTTCGGCAATACCGGGAGCCACGACGGCCAAATTAGTGCTTTGCTGCGCGGCGATTTCTTCAAACGCGCCTTTGATGCCCCAAACCGTGCCGAACAACCCGACGAAAGGCGAGATTGATCCCACGGTAGCCAAAAACGTCAGCCCAGCATTCAACTGTTCCGCGGATTTGTCTAGCGCCACGTTCATTGCGCGTTCAATCCGCGCGCTCGTGCCTGCAAGCATGCCTCCGTCCGAGCGATGTGACTTGCGCCACTCCGACATGCCAGCCGCGAAAACTTTTTCCGAGGCGCTGCGTGGATTGGCGCTAACGCGGTCATACAATTGATCAAGCGGTTGCCCGGACCAAAACGCATCTTCGAACATACTCGTTTCTTTTGTGGCGCGGCGATAAGCGATAAATTTTGCCACGATGATTGCCCAAGACCAAAGTGACGCTGCGATCAACGACAGCATCACGATTTTAACGGTAAGGGTTGCCCTTAAAAACTGCGCCAGCAAGGAAAAATCCATCTGCTGCGCGGCGGCGAGGGTCTCTGCTTCCATAATACTGCTCTCTCTGAACGAATTGATTTCGCTTCATGTATGCCTGTGATGGCCACAACGATAGCCACTTTTGAGTGAAGGTGCAAAATAAAGCACCAAAGTACAAGCTTAGGCCTGTAATTTCAGCAATTGCTGGCGGATTATCGCCGGAAAGCGAGTGGGTTTTCCATCCGTCGTCATAAACGCGACGCGCACGTCAGCGGTGAAAATCACCTGTTCGCCGCGCTTGACGGTCTGGAGCATCTGCATGGTTGCACCTTTTAGCGACGTTGTTTCGGTTTCGATCACCAACACGTCGTCGAACTTAGCGGGCAACAGATAATCTGCCACGACTTGGCGCACGACAAACACCAGCCCGTCTTCCTTCATAGCCCATTGATCCACGCCGACATCCCGTACCGCCTCGGAGCGTGCGCGTTCAATGTAGCGAAGGTAGTTCGCGTAATAAACGATACCAGCGAGGTCGGTATCCTCGTAATAAACGCGCAGTTGGAAGTTGTGAGTCATCGTTGGAACCTTATGAAAGCGTCGTAGTGACGCCAAACCCTATTGCACAGAATATCGTGTGGTGCGGGGTATTGATAGTACGGCTGACTGCCTCGAACGAGTATTTTTGCAAAAGAG
>CALCGO010000304.1 GCA_937901055.1 uncultured Rhodobacterales bacterium | reverse complement strand
TTGTGACGCGTGGACCGGGCGCGACCAATGCGTCTATTGGTGTGCATACGGCGATGCAGGGCTCCACACCGATGATCCTTTTCGTTGGGCAAGTCGGCACTGACATGAAAGGTCGCGAGGCGTTTCAGGAAATTGACTACAAAGCGTATTTTGGCACGGTTGCGAAATGGGTCGCTGAAATTGATGATGTCGACCGTATCCCCGAAATAATGGCGCGGGCATTCGCTACGGCGCTGTCCGGTCGTCCCGGACCGGTCGTGATTGCACTGCCCGAAGATGTTTTGACGGATTTCACCAGTGCGGACGCAGGAGCGAAAGTTGTGGTGCCGGAGGCCTCGGTCGGCGCTTCTACAGTTGCGCGAATTAATGAAATCTTGGTAGATGCCAAGAATCCGTTGGTGATTGTTGGCGGCGGTGGCTGGAACGATGCGGGGCGCGCGGCGTTTAAGCAGTTTGTCGAAGCGAACCATCTGCCGGTCGCCGCGGCGTTCAGGTTTCAGGATATACTGGACAACAACTCATCAAGTTACATCGGTGATGCGGGGCTTGGAAAAACGCCTGCTATGCTGAAAGCGCTGAAAGAGGCGGACGTGATTTTTGCCGTCAATGTGCGGTTCGGTGAAAACACGACCGACGGGTATGAGTTGTTTGACGTGCCAAACATGAAGGCCACGTTGATTCATAGTCACATTTCGGATGACGAGTTGAACAAGATTTATACGGCAGATTTGCCGGTACATGCAGGACCGAACGAGCTGTTTGCCATGCTGACAGATACCGATACCGACGCGCCTTGGGCGGAAAATACGCAAGCGGCGCGGGCTGCATTTTTGGCGTCGATCGAGATACCCGAACAACCGGGTGAGGTAGATATGGGAGCCATCATCCGCTTCCTTCAGGACGACCTGCCCGAGGACGTGATCCTGACCAACGGCGCCGGAAACTTCGCGATTTGGCACAACAAGTTCTTCCTTTATGGTGAAGAGGCTCGACTTCTGGCTCCGCAATCTGGCGCGATGGGGTATGGCCTACCAGCGGCGATTGCTGCAAAGGCTGAACACTCTGATCGCATGGTGGTTTGTATCGCGGGGGACGGGGATTTTCAGATGAACTGCCAAGAGTTGGGCGCGGCGATGCAACACGGAATTGCTCCGATAGTGTTGATTGTGAACAACGGCACTTACGGCACGATCCGCATGCATCAGGAACGTACTTACCCCGAACGCGTAACATTCACCGATATTAAAAACCCCGATTTTTTTGCGCTGGCAACGGCATATGATTTCCATGCGGAACGGGTGACTAACACCGATCAGTTCGCGGATGCTTTCGCGCGGGCCAAGCAGTCCAAAACCGGTGCAGTTTTGGAGCTGATTGTTAGTGCTGAATCTCTTACTCCTCGTGCGACGCTGACGGATTTGCGCGCGCTTGGGCTTGCTAAACAGGAGGCCGAAAATGGCTGAATTTAACCGAATTTTGATCACCGGCGCCGCTGGTAGCCTTGGCACTTATCTGCGTCATGGCCTGAAACATCTGACAACGCATATGCGGTTGGTGGATCGTGTCGACATGGGCGAAGCGCTAGAGGGCGAAGAGCTGATCGTTATGGATCTATCCGACCGCGAGGCTGCGTTGGAAATCACGAAGGACGTGGATATCATCATCCATTTCGCAGGTGTCCCACGCGAGCAGAGTTTTGATGAAATCATGACCGACACCATCCCTGCTGCATATCATATGTATGAAGGCGCGCGGCTTTATGGGGCGAAACGGGTGGTTTATGCCAGCTCGATCCATGCCGTTGGATTTGCCGAAGTCGATAGCGTGCCGGATACCGAAAACCGCCATCGCCCCGATACGTTTTACGGGATGACCAAGTGTTTTATCGAGGACCTCGGATCGCTTTACTGGGATAAGTGGGGCATTGAATCGGTGAATTTGCGGATTTGCTCCTGCTTCCCTGAACCAGCGGACCGCCGGATGCTGTGGAGCTGGCTTAGCTTCGATGATTGTGTACGTTTGACCGAAGCCGCAATGACCACACCACGCGTGGCGTTTTCGGTGATTTACGGTACTTCGGATAACGCACAAAGGGCAGTTTCAAACGACAGGGCAACCCACATCGGTTATCGCCCGACGGACAGCGCAGACGGGTATGCGGAAAACATCCTCGCCTCTACGGAACGCCA
>CALCGO010000303.1 GCA_937901055.1 uncultured Rhodobacterales bacterium | reverse complement strand
CCGCTACGAGTACTTCTACGCCTACGTAGATGTTCTGATCGTCGGCGGCGGCATGGCTGGCCTCGCCGCAGCACACGAAGCAGGCGCATCCGGCGCAAAAGTCTTGCTGATGGAGCAAACCGCCAACCTTGGTGGTCGCCTTTCCGTGGACGAAGCCACAATTGACGGCGAACCTTCCGCCGACTGGATCGCACAAACGATCGCCGATCTTGAAGCCATGGAAAACGTAACCATCCGCACCCGCATGATGGGGTCCGGCGTGTTCGATCATGGCTACGCGATGGGCTACGAGCGTATCACAGATCACGCACCAGATGATACCGCACCGCGCCACCGTTTATGGCGCATTCGCGCGAAACGGATTGTCACAGCAACAGGCGCATTGGAACGGCCGATATCCTTCGCGGGCAACGACATCCCCGGTGTTATGTTGGCCTCCGCTGTGCGCGATTACGCCAGCCTTTTCGGTGTCAGTGCTGGTGATCGCACGGTTGTGGTTACCAATAACGACGATGCTTACCGCACCGCCATCACTATGAAAAACGCAGGCTTGGAAGTTCCGGTGATCCTCGACGCCCGCTCGCAAGCGGATGGTCCTCTCCCGACCCAAGCCCGCGCGCTTGGTATCCGCGTCGAAACGGGCAAAGCCGTCGCCAAAGTAAAAGGGTACAAATTTGTAACCGGCGTTGAAGTCTGTTCCCACGCTGGCGAGGGCACTTCGCTTGAAACGGTTCCTTGTGACGTCGTCGCCATGTCCGGCGGGTGGTCGCCTGTTGTCCACCTCTGGTCCCACTGTGGTGGCAAACTGAATTGGGACGAGGCTAACGCCATGTTTTCCCCCGATCCCTTGCGCCCACCATTAGGTGCAGACGGAAACGGTTTTGTTCTGACGGCTGGCACTGCATCCGGCGACCTGAACACAGCTCCGGCCTTGCAAAACGCCATGACGGCGGGTCAACAAGCCGCGACCG
The DNA here is from genome assembly GCA_937901055.1 of uncultured Rhodobacterales bacterium. Lineage (GTDB taxonomy): Bacteria > Pseudomonadota > Alphaproteobacteria > Rhodobacterales > Rhodobacteraceae > NORP23. Next base: position 845 of record CALCGO010000303.1, on the reverse strand, counting down.
ATGCGGGGTTCACCCTCGGTGAACGGGCGGCACCTGTGGTCGAGACCGCGGCCGAGGAACCCATGCTGCCTGTTTGGTCCATGCCCGCTGGCGCGCCGTATAAATTGCGTTCCAAATCTTGGTTGGATTTCCAGAACGACGTTAAGGTTTCCGACGTTCGTCTTGCCGCCCAAGAAGGTTACGAAAGTGTCGAGCATACCAAACGCTACACCACACTCGGCATGGCCACAGACCAAGGTAAGCTATCCAACATCAACGGCCTCGCCATCCTAGCGGACAGCTTGAACGCCCCGATCCCGAATGTCGGCACGACCACTTTCCGCCCACCCTATACGCCAATTTCCCTTGGCTCCATCGCGGGCGAGGCACGTGGCTCATTGTTCAAACCCACGCGCAAATCCCCCATCGACACATGGCAAGACGCCAACAACGCCGTTTGGGAACCCGTTGCAGACTGGCGCCGCCCTTACACATACCGCCGTGACGGCGAAACCACCGCGCAAGCAGTGACGCGCGAGATTAACAACACCCGCACAGGTGTCTCCGTCCTTGATGCCTCAACACTTGGTAAAATCCTCGTCAAAGGGCCGGATGCCGCCAAATTCTTCGATCTCATCTACACCAATATGATGTCTTCGTTAAAAGTCGGTAAATGCCGCTATGGCCTGATGTGCACCGAAAACGGCTTCCTGTTCGACGACGGCGTGGTTGCGCGCCTAGGCGAAGACGAATTCCTCTGCCATACCACATCGGGTGGTTCCGATAACGTGCACGGCTGGATGGAAGAATGGTTGCAAACGGAATGGTGGGACTTTGAAGTTTACACCACCAACGTTACCGAACAG
>CALCGO010000302.1 GCA_937901055.1 uncultured Rhodobacterales bacterium | reverse complement strand
GCATTAGGCGGGATACTGGGGAGTCGTTCATATAACCCGCGCCGCCCATTGCCTGTACGCCTTGTACGGCCATCTCCATGGCTTTTTCAGATGCGTATAATACGCAGGCGGCGGCGTCTTGGCGGGTTACTTCGCCACGATCACAAGATTTGGCGACCTCGTAAACGTAAGCGCGGGCGGAATTCATTGTTGTGTAGATGTCAGCGATTTTGCCTTGCATTAGCTGGAAATTGCCGATGCTTTCGCCGAATTGCTTGCGCTCGTGCATGTAGGGCATGATGTGGTCGAGGACGGCGTGGATGATGCCGACGCCGATGCCGGATAGAACGACGCGCTCGTAATCGAGGCCAGACATGAGCACATTTACGCCGCGGCCTTCTTCGCCAAGGACGTTTTCGAAGGGGACTTCGACGTCTTCGAAAATCAGCTCGGCTGTGTTGGATCCGCGCATGCCCATTTTGTCAAAATGCGGTGACGTGGAAAAGCCAACCATGGATTTTTCAATGATGAAAGCGGTCATTCCGCGCGAACCCGCGTCTGGGTCGGTTTTGGCGTAGACCACCAATGTATCGGCGTCGGGGCCGTTGGTGATCCAGTATTTGGTTCCGTTCAAGACGTAGCGGTCATTCTTTTTCTCTGCCCGCAGCTTCATGGAAACCACGTCTGATCCCGCGCCAGATTCGGACATGGCGAGCGCGCCGACATGTTCGCCGGAAATCAAACCGGGAAGGTATTTTAGTTTCTGTTCGTGGCTGCCGTTCAGCTTAATCTGGTTGACGCACAGGTTCGAATGCGCGCCGTAAGACAAGCTGACGGAGGCAGAGGCACGGGCGATTTCTTCAACCGCAATAGTATGCGCGAGATACCCCATGCCAGCGCCGCCGTATTCTTCGGGGACTGTGATGCCATGCAAGCCTAGCTCGCCCATTTCGGCCCATAGTTCGGGTGGGAATTCGTTTTTTGCGTCGATCTCAGCAGCCATCGGCGCTACGCGATCCTGTGCCCAACGGTGGACCATATCGCGCAGAGCTTCAACGTCTTCTCCGCAGGCAAAATTCATCGAGGCGTTAAACATAGGGATTCCTTTCGAACATTTTCATTAACTGAACACATGTTCACTTAACATGCAAGAAAGTTCTTATGCGGCAAATAATGTTCGCTCGATCAGCCAATATGCACCAATGGCCGCGATACCTAATGATAAAGGGATTGTGACAACAACACGGTACCAACTTTTGCGACCAAACCATACGCCAACCAGTGCAAAACAAAGGGCGATGACGGTTAGTTGGCCAAGCTCCACTCCGATGTTGAAACCGATCAATCCAGAAACGAATTGCGATTGCACAAAGCCGACCTCGGTAAGGACACCTGCGAACCCTAGACCGTGGAGAAGGCCAAACGCGAACACTACAAATGGGCGCCAGCGGCTGAGGCCGTTCATAAAGATGTTTTCGACGCAGACGTATACGATGGAGGCTGCGATCAAAGGTTCTACGATAGCGGGCGGGATGTTTATCCAGCCGAGTATTCCCATAGCAAGAGAGATGGTGTGGGCGAGCGTAAAGGCTGATATCTGCCACAAAAGCGGGCGCATTTGAGTGGAAAGTAGGAACAGGCCGACGACGAATAATATATGGTCGAGGCCTTTGGGGACGATGTGCTCGAACCCTATCACGATGTAGTTGGCGAAGACCGACAGGCCGGATTGGGGCGTTACGCCGACGACGGAAATCGGGTCGGTGATCTCGCCGCTTTGCAGGTAGGCGGAATACCCTTCTTCGCCGTTTAGTGTTGTCACACGCACGATCAGCGG
>CALCGO010000301.1 GCA_937901055.1 uncultured Rhodobacterales bacterium | reverse complement strand
GGCCAATGCGCGCAAGTCCTGCAACCAACAGGGTGGATAGATCTACCAGATCGTTTAACTGGCAGACCTCCAGCGAAGAATGACTATAACGCATTGGAAATCCCAAATCGATGGCGGCAACACCTTTTCCGACATGCTGAACATAACTAAGGTCTGTCAAAACACCAACCTGTGCAGATTTTTGCAATCCTACGCCTGCGTCCTTTGCCGCGTGTTCAAACAGTGATACCAACGCAGGATGTGGCAGTACGCCATTCAAGGTTCCGCGTCCGTGAAAACTGTACATACTCATGCCTGGACCACAGCCGAGATACATCTCTCCCAAGTCAACCGCATCCGGTGTATCGCTTGCTAACATCAGGTCTATTTGGATGGCTATATCTGGTTTTAAAGCCTGCGCGGCGCTCAAAGCACCGCGAAGATTGAACTCTTCTTGCGTGGAAAAGACGATATGAACGGTCGGTCCACCGTCCCGCCTTGTAAGACTTTTTGCTACGTCAAGAAGGACGGCACATCCGGCGCGATCATCCACAGAAGTGCCTGCTATCCGCCCCTCAGCGAGCTCGACAACATTGGGCACATAAGTAACCGGTGTTCCAATTGAAATACCCGCTTTCTCAACCGCTGCCTTGGTGCTGTGGCCTGTGTCTATGTAGAGGTCAGCAGCACGCACAACTTTGTATTTCTCATCCATTTGCGTTGCATGATGGCTTTTGTTGGCGATTATACCAGGAATATCGCGCCCGTCGGCTGTACTGAGAACAACTGACTGGGACGCAAGCGCGCGTTCCGGCACTCCTCCCATCCGGTGTATGCGGATCAATCCATCATCTTCAATCTTGCGGACAATAAAACCAAGCTGATCCATGTGCGTAAACAACATCACAGACGGATTGCTGCCGGGGAATGTTGCTATCAGATTGCCTAGTGTGTCTGTTTCACAGGTGATTGGCATTCTTTTGGATATCGCGGCGGCAACCCGGTGCTCGTGGCCAGAGAGGCCTGGAATCTGCATCAATGCCTTTAAATTATCCGCAATCATCGGGCAGCCTTTGCGCGGTCCATAAAGTCTCGAGCGCGGTCCGGATCGACCGCGTTCCAGGTATCGCCATCAACTTTAAGTGACGACCCAACGATACATCCATTCGCCACTCGCATAACCTCGGCCACGGTGTCGTGTTTGACACCGGTATTTGCCAAAACTGGTATATCTGGCAGCACCACCTTAACGGCTTCGAGATCTTCCATCCTTGCAGCCTCACCGGTGATTTGGCCCGAGACAAGGACAGCATCAGGAACGGAGGAAAAAACAGCTGAGCGAGCTCTATCTGGTAAGGGACGCCGATCAAGACTATCAGCAAACTCTGCGCTTACATTGTAAAGCATGAAAAGATCATCGCGTCCCAACTGCTTGCGATATCTCATTGCACTGCCTGCATCCGGTGCCCAATATCCCATGTCACTTGCGTAGGTCCCCGTAAATATCTCCCGGCAAAAGGCAGCACCGGTTGCTGCCGCCAGCGCAATAGTGCTGCGTGGATCCCAAAGGACATTTACGCCAAATGGCACGGTAATCTGATCGCGAAGTTGCCCAATCACATAGGCCATTGTGGCAGTACTGGCGGTGTCGACAGAAAATTCATAAGGGCGGTCATTTTCATTACCAAACATGATAGCATCCACTCCAGCTGACTGAAGTGCAGCGAGGTCAGCTCTTGCGGCTTCGACCAACCCTACCAGACCAAGTTCTTTGTCGTGCAACGGTGTCCCTGGAAGTGCGCCTAGATGCACCATCGCAATCACTGGTTTTTGTGTTCCAAATACGGTCTCAAAACGCTGCATGTATGCCCCCTAAAATTTCTGCCATGATGCAAAATTTTGTAGGTGCAGTCCAGTATTATTCATACTAGCATGTCAGTTGGAGGAACACGCAAATGACATTGCAAACTAAACACTGGGACCGATTAGGAAATGGAGGCCTGAAATTCACAAAGCTCGGCATGGGCATGGCTCCGCTAGGCAATTTGTATCGCGCCATCAGCGATGAAGAGGCGCATGCAGTTCTGACCCGTGCCTGGGATGCCGGCGTGCGTTATTACGACACTGCACCACTATACGGACTCGGTCTGTCAGAAACGCGGCTAAATCCTTTGCTGCACGGCAAGGACCGGGACAGCTACGTCCTTTCAACCAAAGTCGGACGTTTGCTGAAGGCCACTACCCAGGACAAACGCGATGGACTTGATAAGTGGTTTGATGTCCCTGCAAGGAACGAAGTCTATGATTATACCTACGATGGGGTGATGCGGTCGGTTGAGTTCAGTCTTGAACGGATAGGCGTTGACCGAATTGATATTCTCTTTGCCCATGACATAGATCTGGCAAACCATGGTTCTCAGGAGGTGCTTAACACAAAGTTGGCCGAACTGATGGATGGTGGCTATCATGCGCTAATGTCCCTTCGGGATCAGGGCGTGATCAAGGCCTTCGGCGCAGGCGTAAACGAATGGCAACCATGCCAATGGTTGGCGGAGCGTGGGGATTTCGACCTGTTCCTGCTCGCCGGGCGCTATACTCTTTTGGAGCAAGAAGCGTTGCAGAGTTTCCTACCGTTGTGTCAAAAACGCGGGATCGGAGTCGTCATAGGTGGGCCATATAATTCTGGTGTTTTGGCTACGGGTCCAAAACCCGGTGCCTATTATAATTACGAGCGCGCGCCAAACGAAATCCTACAACGTGTCGGTGAGATTGAGAGTATCTGTACGCGCCATGGTGTGCGTCTGGTCGATGCCGCCTTTCAGTTTCCGTTGCACCATCCCTCGATTGTATCTGTGATTCCTGGCGGGCAAGGACTAACAGAAATGAATAGCAACATTGCCGCAGAAAGCGCAAATATTCCCAATGTGTTGTGGGCTGATCTGAAAGCAGCTGGTTTGCTTCGTAGTGACACGCCATGAACGTGAAAATTGACAGCCATCAACACTTTTGGAATCCAAAACGTGGGGACTACGATTGGATGCCGATGGACAATGAAATCCTCGCTAGGGTGTACGGCCCGCGAGATTTGGAGCCTCACCTGTTGGCGGCTGGGATTGATCAAACTGTTCTTGTTCAGGCCGCGGCGACGGTGGAAGAAACTGAGTATATGTTGGGCATTGCAGATGCATCGCCTCGAATCGCCGGGGTTGTCGGCTGGATCGATTTCGAAAATCAAGAGCATGCATATCATTTGCGCAGGTTGGCCAAACACCCAAAATTTTTGGGCGTCCGCCCGATGATCCAGGACATACCGGATACGGACTGGATGCTACGAGACGACATTCAATGGGCTTATGAATTGATCATCGAGTGCGATTTAACATTCGATGCTTTGGGTTTCCCTCAACATCTTGAGAACTTTTTGACGCTTTTCACGCGATATTCCGACATGCGGATCGTCATTGACCATTGTATGAAACCCCAGATCCGCAACCATTCCGTGGACGGCTTTACCCATTGGGCCGATGGAATGAGCCGTCTAGCCGACCAGACCACCGCGTACTGCAAATATTCCGGACTAGTCACGGAGTCCGATGGTTGGTCACTTGAGAAAATGCAGCCCTACGTTGAGCACCTACTGAAGGTCTTTGGGTCTGAGCGATTAATGTGGGGGTCCGACTGGCCAGTCTGTCGCCTTGAGGCCAGCTACGACGCTTGGCATTCGGCTGCGCGCGCATTAACAGCGGATCTGCCCAAGGCCGCGCAGGATAGGGTTTTTGGTGGTACAGCCAAGAAGTTCTATCGACTTTGACTGACGTGGTTGGAAGCAGCCTTTTGTCCTGCGGACACCGCTTCAGATAAGGATAGCCCGCGTAATCTGCTAGCAGCGTAGGTGCCAACAAAAACATCTCCGGCTCCATGCGTTGATATCACGTCGACCGAATACGCTTTTTGCACTTCACAAGGCTTCCCTGGTGCAGAAAAAGCCGCGCCGTCGCCCCCCATCGTTAGGATGATTTCCGCGTCTGGCGCCAGTTCAGCAAGTTTTGCCAGCGTGGCCGCGGGACTTAACCCATTGTGCTCGTGGCCTATGAGGTCCGCAGCTTCAAGCCGGTTCACTATAAGCGTATCGACCAAAGCAAAATCAGCGATTGGAATCTCTTTGGCCGGCGCGGCGTTCCAAAGTACCTGAGCACCCTTTGCACGGGCCGCATTGGCAAAGGCAGCGAAAGCACCTCGAGCCATTTCATTCTGCAACAACACCATCGAGCAATTCGATGGAATCTTAAACTCAGACATATCAAACGCATGATTTTCAGCCGATACAATCACCGCGCCGTAGTCTCCGCCTTCGGTAGCAATCGCAACACTCATACCTGATGACCCTAGCCCCCGCTGAAGCTGGCTGACATCGACACCTGCCGTTTCCAATTTCTTGAGCATGGACTTACCAGCTGCGTCGGCGCCAATGCGCCCAGCAAAATTCACGGGCGCGCCTGCCTTGGCTGCCGCAATGGCCTGATTGCCGCCTTTGCCGCCAAATTGATAGGCAACCTCTTGCCCACGAAGAGTTTCATCCAATTCAGGCAATCGAGGAGCCCTCACTACGACATCCCAGTGCAATGCGCCTACAACCAAAAGACTCATGAGCCATACAGCGCTTTTGCGACTATGCGATGCGATTGGGCAGCGTCTTGTTTATCGATTGCATCCGCAAGCATTGCATCATCAGCAAGCACCTCTGCAATATCCATCAAACGGTCAGTCAATGCTACGTTGGTACGCGCCTCTTCTATTGGATTTAAGCCACCCATATCAGGGAAGGTGTCAAAGTAGATCACGTCGGTCTGGTTCATCCGTAACATGGCTACCAAAAGCTCAACTGTTTGGATTGCGTGAACCGATCCAACCATCAGTCCATCGTCGCGTTTGCCATAGCCGTCATTCAAATGCAGCCCGATCATTCGTGAATGTCGACCGATCAGCGCGGCCGAATGAGCAGGCATTTCATCAGCGTAGAGTACATGGGCGAAATCAAGAGTGACCCCAAGATTGGGTGCACTGACTTCCTTACAGGCCAGCAATGTCGTGCCTATATCGGGCATGAGTGCGTAGGCACGCGGTTCATTTGGTTTGTACTCTATCGCAATATCTATGGCGAGATTATGGGCGCATAACTCTGAAATAGTTTCAATTGTTCGATCCCATGCGGCGGCGTAATCCATCTGAAAGGCATAGTCGAAACCGTCTTGTCCCATCCAAAGTGTGACCGTCTTGCCACCCATCGCAGCACAAACATCGATGCCTTGTTTGGTAATATCGAGAGCCGCTTTGCGAACGGCCAGATCGGGGTGCGTAAAAGCACCTAGCTTGAATCCCGGGTCAGTATAGTACCGCATCGCAACGCCGTTCAGCGCAAGCTCAGCATCGCTCAAAAAATTTGCCATCTGGGTAGCGTCATGCGCGGCGAAATGATCAGGAAAGTTCAGGTCCGCCGCCCCTAAACCCCCAACTTGGCCAGCAGCCACGATCCAGTCTTTCACATCCGATCCAGGTGAAAGCTGCTTGAATGCGTTGAGGCGAGCCGCATAGCGAGGGCGATTGGCGCGAGTCATTTCTTGTCAAACAATTCTGGACGATCAAGCTCAATAGCTTCTAAGTGAAAAAGCAATTGGCCCAAATGCTTCTTTGTCGCCTGTCGCGCCGCTGTTGGGTCACGCGCTTGCAGCGCTGAAACGATGGCTTTATGCTCGGCAAGCGTTTCAGCCACCCGATGTGGGTTTGGCAGAATTAATTGCCGCGCTCTATTGACTTGAAGCCAACTTGTTTCTGCCATCGTCGCCAGGCGCCGGTAATTGGTAAAGCTCAATATCAAATTGTGCATTTCGCTGTCTAATTGGTAGAAACCCTGAACGTCTAGGTCATCCACAAAGGCTTGTTGAACCAAAAGATTTCTTTGGAGCATTTTAACTTGATCATCAGTGATAGTTTTTGCAACAAGCTCAACGGCGGCGATTTCCAACGCTTCGCGCAAGAATGCTCCTTCTCGAATTTCAGCCATCGAAAATCGAGCAACAAAGGTGCCTGCCTGCGGAACAACATCAACCAGACCTTCAGCCGCTAACCGCGTCACCGCTTCAGATACCGGACTACGAGAAATATCGAATTGTTCGCAGATATCCTGTTTGCGCATGATTTGCCCAGGCTCATAAGCCAGTGATAAAATCGCGTCCTTCAGGCTATGGTAGACACGGCTCGACAAGCTGCCGTTGTAGGAAGATAAAGGCGTCAAATGGACTGAAAGCTCAATTGTTGACATGCTAGAATGTTAGCTTAATTTTTTGACTATGACAAGCGGCTAACAACATCAAAAGAAGAGCCATGAGCA
>CALCGO010000300.1 GCA_937901055.1 uncultured Rhodobacterales bacterium | reverse complement strand
GCAGGATAGACTACACAACCCAGCACCTTATCAGGACCAAAGCCATTCCACTGCACATCGCCGGGATCCACAGAGGCAAGCCGTGTGCCTTCAAGCACGCCGCCAACACCATGGAAATACCACCACGGCACACCGTTTACGCCAGAAACAATGGTGGTGTTTGGCCCAATAAGAGGAGCCATTTTTGGCACGACGCCAGGAACAGAATGCGCTTTAAGCGTCACGATGATGTAGTCCTGAACCCCAAGCTCTTCTGGATCATCGGATGCTATCGGGCTAACAGTCGTCTCACTGGTTTCTTCGATCAAGCGCAAACCATTGGATTTCATCGCGGCCAAATGCGGGCCACGGGCCACAAGGCTTACATCAGCTCCAGCTTCTGCCAACTTAACGCCCATATAGCCGCCGATGGCTCCTGCACCAAAAACACATATTCTCATTGGAATCTCCTCAGCCTAAACCGAGTTTCTCGGCAAGACCTATCCGCTGCAGTTTGCCAGTGGCGCCTTTCGGGATTTCATCAAGAATCAGAATCTTACGCGGAACTTTAAACGCAGCGAGCCGTTGACTTGCAAAATCGCGAATTTCGCGGTCCGTTGCGCTTTGGCCCTCTTTCAAGACAACAGCAGCACCTACGTCTTCGCCAAGTTTAGCATGCGGAACAGCAAAGGTGACACATTGCCCAACCGCTGGATGGTCGGAGAGAATACCATCAACCTCCAAAGGGCTAATCTTTTCACCACCTCGGTTAATGATCTCTTTTAGACGACCTGTAAGAGACAAAAAGCCATCTTCATCAAACTCGCCTTGATCGCCTGTCCGGAACCAACGCTTACCTTCTGCTTCGAAAAAATTCTTTTCGTTCGCTTCAGGGTTAGCTTCGTAGCCAGGTGTGACATTCGGGCCGGATATGGAGATTTCCCCAACACCATTAATCAAGCGGTTTTCAATCTCATCAGCAATGCGCACTTCGGGACCCGCCGGAAGACCAACTGCGCCGGGTTTCTGACGGCCCGGTTCGATAGGATTACAGCACATCTGATGAGCGGCCTCTGTCATCCCATAAGCTTCAACCACTGGCGCTCCAAAGGTTTCTGCCAGCTGGGTCATAACTGGACCCGGTAATGAGGATGAAGACGAACGCAAGAAGCGCAAGCGCGCGTTCTCGATAATCGCAGCATTCCGCGGCGCACGCGCCAAAATGGCCTGATGCATCGTTGGAACTGCTGTATACCAGCTTGGGCCGACCTCTTCTAACCAGCTAAAGAACTTCAGCGTGTCAAAACCTGGAGCACAGCTGATAGATGCCCCTGCTGCTAGCGATCCGCTAACGGCTGCGATCAAGCCGTGAATGTGAAAAAGTGGCATAACGTTTAAGCAACAATCATCTTTTGTTAAAGCAAGCGAATCCCTAACGTTAACGGCAGACGCTGCGACGTTTGACTGTAAAAGGGGGACGATTTTTGGTCGCGAAGTGGTGCCAGACGTGTGCAAAATAAGGGCAACATCATCGGATCCTGGAACAGTATCAGCTGCGCTGCCTGTCGCAGTGGTAGACAGGGTGAAGCTACCCGCTGGATTATTTTCAGTAAGTTCGATCACAATCATGTCGAAACGCTTCGCAACTCTACGTGCAGGGCCATCGTAATCCGTTTCAACTATAATCGCTTTTGCCTTCAAATCCTCAAGATAGAAAGCAAACTCATCTTCCTTGTAGGCCAGGTTTAGCGGAGCCGTTGTGGCTGATTGCGCTACTGTTACAAAAGCTGCTGCCATTTCTGGGCCATTGGGTAGCACTATCGCAACACGATCTTGAGCTCCGATACCAGCCGCGCGCAGAGTCTGGCGAACCGTTAACGTTAGGATTTTTAGATCACCATAGGTCATCCAATCCCGGCCCGGTGCGCCAATTGCGTTATCCGTATCGGGATGGTCCTGAATCAGTTCTGCTAGTCTTTCCATAGTTTATCTTTCATTATTTCATTAGTTGCGGCTACTAATCTGCTATTGAACATAAGGCGTTTTAGACTTTTAGGATACCCGACCATTGCGGCGCAACAGCTTCAATGCAGGCAAGAGGATCAAGATGATTGCGATAACAGTTATTGGACCTGCGATTGGTCTAATAAAGAAAATGCTAGGATCACCAGATGATAGAAGCAATGACTGTCGCAATGTCGGTTCAGCAATCGGGCCAAGGACAATCGCCAGGACCGCAGGTGCAAGCGGATAGTCAAATTTGCGCAAGAAGAAAGCTCCAAGACCGAAGATCACAATCATCCATAGGTCATGCATGCTCCGAGAAGCGGCAAAACCACCGATGATAGACAGAACGAAGATCAAAGGTGCCAGAATTGTGAATGGCATGCGCAGCATCCATACAAACAGCGGGATAAATGCGAGGTTGATCAAAACTGCTGCAACGTTTGAGACATAAAAAGACCCAATCAAACCCCAGACAAATTCACTTTCATCTAGAAACAGTCGTGGTCCCGGTGTAAGCCCCCAAATCACCATACCGCCCAAAAGGATCGCGGTTGTTGGGGATCCTGGAATACCAAGCGTCAACATTGGCAACATCGCGCCGGTAGATGCGGAGTTATTCGCCGCCTCTGGTGCCGCAACGCCATCTGGCGATCCGTTCCCATATTCATGCGGGGTCTTCGAGATGATCTTTGCCACGCCATAAGACATTAGCGATCCGGGCGTCGCGCCAGCAGCTGGCAATACACCAACAAAAAAACCAAGAATGGACCCAATCCAAGTTCCCTTCCAGCCTCGCTGAACTGCCTCTTTCGCATCAGAGGCAAGGCCTTTTGCTGTCATCTTCGGGTTTGTTGTCGTGATCTCACCACGTGTTTGCTCAATCGTCCAAAGCATTTCACCGATTCCATAGACACCGATGGCCAAAACTATAAAGCCAATTCCGCGGATAAATCCTTGGATATCAAATAATACAAGTCGCGGTGCACCTGAGATGGTGTCAAATCCAACAGTCGCAAGTACGAGACCAAAACATATTGAAAAGATGGTTTTAGGGATATCGTCCCCTCCGAGACCAACGAACGTAGCAAAAGCCAACAACATCAGTGCAAAGATTTCGGGTGGCCCAAAATTTAGAGCAACAGATGCAAGAAGTGGCGCAAACAGAGTGAAAAAAACCGTTGCGACTGTGCCACCAACAAAAGACGCTAGGGCTGCGGTAACCAAGGCTAGACTAGCTCTGCCCTGCAACGCCAATGGCCGACCATCAAACGTTGTGGCCACCGCCGTTGAAGCTCCGGGGATACCAAGTGTTACTGACGATATCGCGCCGCCATACATGGCTCCATAATAGATCGCCGCGAGGAAAATAATGGCCGAGGCAGGCGGAACCAAAAACGTAATAGGTAGCAAAATCGCCACACCATTTACGGATCCCAATCCCGGCATTGCACCTATGAACAAACCAACGGTCACGCCAATCATGATTAAAGCTAGATTGACCGGTTGTAGCGCAAGAAATATGCCGTCGGCAAGAAATGAGAATACTTCCATAATAGTCCTTTTAGCAGGGCGGCGTCAGTAGATGATGTCGTACATCAAGTCGAAGAATGGCTGTGTGAAAGGTAGGCCTTGTGGCATCGATATCTGCATTGCCCCTTCAAAAAAGAAAAAAAGAGCGAAAGGCAGCATCAGCGCTAATCCGAGTGTTAGTGGCCACGAATGCCTACCGAGGAAGCGTAAATAATAGAGCATAAAGAGACAAACGGCGCCATACATCGACACAATTGGAACCATAGCGACGAAACCGACTACACCCCCCCCTACAAGCATGACTGTACGCCAACCAAACGCGTCCATAAGCGGTTCGTCAGAAGCGGAAGCTAGGCTTTTACCACGGCTCCAATTCCATGCTATTCTAACGCAACTTAACAGCATTCCAAGAGACAGCCAGAAAGGCCAAAAACCGCCACCCGGCCCTTGCCCACGAATGTATCCAATAGGCAGTTCTGCGCTCTTCCACATTAGATAGATAGAAAAGAGAGCAAGAACCCCTACAAGTGAAATTTCGCCTTGTCGCATTTTAGCTCTCCTTCCAAAGGTCCAGCTTAATTCTCAATTTCAGAAAGAAGCTGACGGTGGTTCTCGACCTGCGTCGCCCAGTATTTGCGGGTCGTAGCCTCATCCATCGGCAATGGCGAGAGGCTTTCAGATTTCAAATAACCCTGCCACTCATCACTCTCATAGACTTTGCCAAAGATGTCGCGATAGTATGCTGCCGCTTCGTCCGACATGCCTGGCGCGCCAACGATTGCCCGCTGATTGTAATAAGAAAAATCATGACCTTTTTCCTTCATCGTCGGAACGTTAGGATAGGCACCCATACGCTCGTCAGAGAATGCCAGCAGTGGAACAAACTGGCCCGCTTCGTAAAAACCCTTTGCTTCTGCAGGGTTATTAACGGTTGCCATGATTTGTTGACCGGCCAAATCCTTTGCAACTGCACCACCGCCGTCATAAGGAATATATTTTATATCAAGCCCGTATGCGCCAGACATGTAGGCGATGACGATTGAATCTTCCTGACCTGCACCAGTGCCACCCATTACATATTCGCCATTCATGGATTTAACTTTTTCGACATATTGCTCAAACGTGGTAATGCCTGAATCTTTGTGAACCCAAAGAACAAACGGATCTACCCCCATCATCGTCAACGGCGTGAACGTTTCAATATTAACGCCCAATGCTTCTTGACGGATCGGTGTCGTGTAGAATGAGTTAAGCGTAACCATGATCGTATGATCTGCGTCGCGCGCATCTTTCAAATGCAAGAGTGCTTCCGCGCCAGAGCCACCGCCACGGTTTGTTGGGACTAAGGGACGGTTTGTCATGTCATTCGCATCAACAACGGATTGAACGAAGCGTGCAATCTGGTCGGCACCACCACCGGCTCCAGCCATAATCGTTAAATCGATTGGCCGCTTGGGCTGCCAGCCATCGGCCAGTGCGATCAACGGCAGCGCTGTTAACGCAGTTCCCAATGTTAATCCAAGAAAATTTCTCTTTGATAGTTTCATACCTTTTTCCTCCCGTTAGTATGAGTTTGTTTTGGTATTCAGTGCGCCATCAAAAGTGGCATTTCAGTATTGTCCACGATGCGCCCTGTGTTGCCGCCAAACAGCATTTCAGTTTCGTGGCTGTGGCTGTATGCACCGATCACCAACAAGCTGGCTTTAATATCCTTGCTGGTCGCAAGAAGGGCTTTTGAGGGCTCCTGCCCGCTAAATTTAACGACTTCGGCATTTATGCCGCGCGTGGCGTAATAGTTTATCAGTTCTTCGACGGTCGGACCGTGCGGTTGGAGTTTTCCATCCGTGACTATGCTGACCCGTTTCGCGTATCGTACAATATCTAAGGATGACGCCACGGCGCGCGATGCTGGCAAGGAGCCATTCCATCCAATTGCCACATGCTCTGCGAAGGTTTCGTCTGGCAGTAGTTGCCCCGGACATACTAAGACGGGACGTCCAGCGCCATACAGAGCTGATTTTAAGGAGCTTTGACCAAGATTGCGCTCCCGCTGTGGTTTTGGCAAAACAATCAAATCAGCCAAACGACCTGCCTGTTTAACAACGTCGGCCATGCGCCCTTCCTTTTCGGAAAAAGTACAGGTCGCAAAACCACCAGATATTGGCTTGTCCGTCAGCCCAAAGTCCCGCGAAAGCCGACGCAAAATACCACGCAAGTGATCTTCCTGGCGGTTTGCCAGCTCAGCGGCTTGCTCCATCATAACTTTGCGAGCAAAATCGTTAAGAGATAGCCCAGGTGGCATCAAATCATGCGCCTGCGCTCGACAATGCACCACGTCAACCTTTGCGTTGTGCTTTTTGGCCAGCTCCGCTGCGTGCCCCAGTACCGTAGCAACCATACCATCCCCGCGTACCGGGACCAGTATCGATTTTATCATGACTAACCCCTCCTCGTCTTAAGCTATCCATACCTCAGTTACAGACTGTCAAAGCCAGATGCATTACGCCGTATTGCATTATATATGTGAGCGTAATTTTATTTCGTCAAGATCTATTTTTTAGTAATTTTATTACTAGTCAGATTTTTATTTATTATTAAGACTTTGTATATTAGTTATTTTTAGTACACATTTGCATACTTACGATTTACGAACACTAAAGGAAAACCACGGGCAGGGAGGACAAACCAGTCACACGGTCCTGTCAGACGAATGAGAACTCGCATCGGTGCTGTCAGACGAATGAGAACTCGCATCGGATTGCTGGCGCAGCCTAAATCTATGCGCTCAATAGTTGACGCCACTCAGTAAGAGCGGCGGTTCGATTGAGCTTGAAATTGT
>CALCGO010000299.1 GCA_937901055.1 uncultured Rhodobacterales bacterium | reverse complement strand
GGATTGTGCATCCAATTTCATCGGTAGGTGAACATGGCTAGCGGTTTCACCTGCAAAACGGGCGTGAAAACGCTCGACCTTAAGCGGGTCGTCGTAGCTGGCCGTTCCGATAAACCCGAGTCGCGGTTTAGTTTGACCCGCCTGCCTCAGGCAAAAGTTGTCAAGCATCGAGTGGGTCTCATGGGTAAAGCCGCCGCCACCTATTGCAGTGATGGTGATGCCCTGCACGCCTAGCCCTTTCATGTTGTTTTCAAATGGACCCCTCAAAGAACTGTATTTGTTCTGTGCCTGTCAACCGGAAACTATGGCGAGGGGTGCAGGCCCTCAAATCGATGATGGATGAGGTTTTTCATATCTATCAATAAGCCAATTTGCGTTTGTCGGTTTGTGACTGCGGGAAGGAACATCTTTTTAAAGCGAGCGCGCAAAAGCCGCTCCGCGACATTGGGAGGAAGAAACATGAAAAAACTAATCACGATGGTATCCGCGATTGCGCTTTCCGCTGGAATGGCCGCAGCCGAACCAAGCGGCACATTCCGTCAAGCACACGAGCTTGGCTTTGGCGCGCAATCGAGTCTTGATCCGATCTCTAAGGGGCGCGTGTTCCAGATTACCGAAAAGATTATGAGCCGGCTTGTGCGTCCTGGTTTGGATGGCAAGCCCCAAGCCGATCTTGCGACAAGCTGGGAAGCCAACGAGGACGCAACCGTCTGGACGTTCAAGCTACGCGAAGGTGTGATGTTTCACGATGGGTCCACATTTGAAGCGGCGGATGTAGTTTACTCGCTGAACCGGGTGCTGGATCCCGAAAGCGACAGCCCGGCGCGGTCTGCGGTGAAAATGATCACAGAAGTGAAAGCGCTGGACGGTATGACTGTGCAGATCACGCTGGACACACCTTTTGCCGACATGCCGTTGCAACTGATGGATTACCGGTTGCGGATGCTGAACGAAGGGTCGGGCGATACGATTGCGATGACCGGCAACGGAACTGGCCCCTTCAAGGTCGAGAAATTTGATGCGGAAGGCACCACAACCCTTGTTGCAAATCCCGACTATTGGGAGGGTGCGCCCGGTGTGGCGCGGATGGAGATCATTGGCATTGCTGACGGTCAAGCCCGTTTGCAGGCGCTCTTGGGCGGTCAGATCGACATGGAGCGGGGGATTACTGCCCAGCAACAGGTCATGCTGAAAGGTTCTGACAAGTTCAACGTTCAGGTGATTCCAACTGGCAACTGGCGCGGCCTTGTGTTCCGCACAGATGTGGAACCGTTCAGCGACATTCGCGTCCGTCAGGCCGTTCGCATGGCGGCGGACCGCGAAGAATTGGTGGCATTGGTGTTGGGCGGCGAAGGTGTCGTCGCCTGTGACACACCAGTTGAGCCTAACGACCAGTATCGCGCTGCCCTCAGCTGTCCGCAGGACATCGAAAAGGCCAAGGCGCTGTTGGCCGAGGCTGGCTATCCTGATGGCATCGACATTGACGTGCATGTTGCGACGCTAGAGCCCACATGGCCCACCTTGGCCGTCGCTTATCAAGAACAGGCTGCCGCTGCGGGCATTCGTGTGAACGTGGTGCAGGCCCCGACCGATGGCTATTGGTCCGAGGTCTGGATGAAGAAAGACGTGGCTGCGACCCGCTGGAACGAACGCCCTGCAGATCAGGCGCTGCACGAGATCTACCTGTCGACTGCAAAGTGGAACGAAAGCTACTACAAAGATGAAAAGCTAGACGCGATGTTGGGCGATGCCCGTCGTGAGTTGGATTTCGACAAACGCAAGGCGATTTATGTGGCAGCCCAAGAGCACCTGCTGGAGACTGCTGGCACGTTGATCCCCTACACAGTGACCAAGCTGATTGGCGTATCGTCGCGGGTGTCAAACCTTGACGAGGTCAAGAACGACGCCGTGCGCTGGCACATGATCACGGTTGAGTAACTTGGCAGTTCATTGCTGAATCGGAGGAGGGCGTGCGGATATTCCCACGCCCTTCGTCTCTCTAACAAACGGATATTGACCTATGCTAGCAATGCTGCTCCGCCGATTGTTCCTAGGGCTTGTCACAGTCTGGATCGTCTCCATGATCATTTTTGCCGGTGTCGAAATGCTGCCAGGCGACAGTTGCACAGCGTTCCTTGAACGCGAAGCCAAAGGCAAACTGCTAGAGAATTGCCGCGAGGCGCAAGGCCTGAACCGTCCCGCAGCAGAGCGGTATTTTGACTGGGCCACAAGTGCCGCGCGCGGTGATCTGGGTATCTCTGCCAATGGCGAAAAGAGCATTGCCGAACTGGTCGGCGACCGGCTGGGCAATTCGTTGCTGCTGGCCGCGTGTTCGCTGGCGCTCGGGGTGCCTTTGGCGATCTTCCTTGGTGTTGTCACAGGCCTGTGGCGGGACCGCCCGGTTGATTTGGCTGTTTCCACGTTGGCAATTTTCGCCATGACGATCCCTGAATTCGTCTCTGCGACGGTTCTGATCCTTGTCTTTTCGGTCTGGCTAGGGTGGTTACCAGGCATTGTGCTGACCTCTGCCAGCGCGCCGGCATCCGAGTTTTTCCCCGAGATTATTCTGCCTGTTTTAGTGCTGACCATGGTGATGACCGCGCATATCCTGCGCATGGTGCGGTCTTCGGTAATAGAGGTCATGGCAGGCGACTATATCCAGATGGCGACCCTCAAAGGTGTGCCGTATTGGCGCATCGTTTTCCGGCACGCATTGCCGAATGCGCTTTTGCCCGCGATCAATGTTGTCGCTTTGACGATAGCTTGGCTTTTGGGCGGGGTGGTCGTGATCGAAGTTGTGTTCAATTACCCCGGACTGGGCCGTATGATGATCGACGCCATATCTGACCGCGATTTACCCGTTGTCCAAGCCATCGCGCTGATCGTCGCGACGGTTTACGTCTGTGTGAACCTGTCTGCAGACATACTGACCATGTTCGCCAACCCGCGCTTGCGCACCTTGCACATGAGGCGCGGAAGATCGTGACGTCAG
>CALCGO010000298.1 GCA_937901055.1 uncultured Rhodobacterales bacterium | reverse complement strand
AGCGTATGAAATCGCAGTGCCTGCCCGATACGGCGCGGCTTTGATGGCAGAGGTTGTGAAACGCGCCGAAACAATGGGCGGCGGCGCTTACGGCATGGAAGCATTGAACGTCTTGCGGATCGAAAAAGGATTCTTGACCCATGCTGAAATGGATGGGCGCGTCACGGCGGCTGATCTGGGCATGGCTGGCATGATGTCTGCGAAAAAGGACTTTGTCGGGAAGGTTTCCAGCCAGCGTGATGGTTTGATCGACTCGATGCGAGAGCAATTGGTTGGCATCAGACCTGTCGGACCTGTCAGGCAAATTCTGGGCGGTTCGATCATGGTTGAAGTTGATGCGGACCCTATCCGCGAAAATATGCAAGGTCATGTGACATCGGTTTGTTATTCACCGACGCTTGAAAGGATGATTGGGCTAGCCTTCGTTAAAGGCGGGCACACGCGGATAGGTCAGACAATTCGTGCCGTTGATCTGGTGCGCAACGTCGATACGCTGTGCGAAATAGTTTCGCCCCAATTCCATGATCCAAAAGGGGAGAAGCTGCGTGGCTGATTTCATACTACACCCAAGCGAAGACTTAATCGGACAGCCGATCGAGATTGGCGATGCAGTTTTGGCCTGTAACCAACCCGCAAGCATTCTGTCGGTTGCGCCTTACAAAGGGCAGGGGCTGGCGGTTAACGATGCCCTAAAAGCCGTGATTAAGCTCGCGTTGCCGACAGTGGGAAAGGTTACTTACAAGAAACACATTCGTGCTATGTGGGCAGGCCAAGGGCAATGGTTTGTTGTCGGTGAGGTCGGGCTGGCGATGCTAACCGAAACCTTGGATACAAAGGCCGCCGTCACCGACCAAAGTGACGCTTGGGTCGTTCTAACGGTTAGTGGAACAGATGCATCCGAGGTTATGACACGCCTTTGTTCATTGGATCTTGATACGCTCGAACAAGGGCAAACTGCACGCGCGGAGTTCGCACATATGATGTCGTGTATCACGCCAATTTCGCAAGGCTTCGAGATCATGATCATGCGCTCGTTCGCGAAAACGGCCATCCATCACACACGTGAAGCCATGAACAAACTCGCGGCGCAGCGTGCCTTGTAACTATTCAGGCGTCACGTCTTTGCCACTGGCATGTTTAGTTATTTCTACGGATGTTTTGCAGCCTGCCATGCAGGCTTCGGTAAAGAACGGGTATTCTGTGGTCGGTCGATCATCGGAGTAGAACCCCCCCTCGTTTCCAAGCGGAAAATCGAGGAAGTTTGCCTTGGAAAGCTCAAACTGTTCGTCATCCACGATCTCGTTTAGGTACATAATATAAGCCGTTAGCGCATAAACCTCATCCGCGCTTAATGATTGTGCATCGCCAAAGGGCATTGCGCGGTTAACATAATCCCACACGGTAGAGAGGTATGGCCAGAACGACCCCACAGTTTTAATCGGCCTATCACTCGTTAGCGTTTCGAACCCGCCTGCCAAAACTGGCCAACGATCGACACCTTCACCGAAATCCCCGTGGCACCCCGCACATTGGTTTTCGAAAACCTTCTCGCCGATTGCCACCGTGCCGGAGCCTTCGGGCAAACCTAGCCCATCGGGGCGAATGTCGATATCCCATGCTGCTACCTCGTCTTGCGTGGCGATGCGTCCAGCTCCGCCGGCGAACGCGGGTGCCGCAAGGGTCGTGAGTATTAGTAGTGCGTTAAGAAATTTCAACATTGTCCACCACGCCGTCACTATCCACAGACCAAGTCTGGATTCCGTTGTTGTGGTAGTTCGAAACCACGCCGCGAATTTTTCGCAACGCGTCTTTCGTCGGCTGAACGTATCCGGTTGTGTCATGGGCGCGTGATTGCAGTAGCAGCGGTTTGCCATCCCAGTCGAATTCAAAATAGAACCGGTGGAGCGATTTATCGAGGCACGGCCCATCAACCCGCGCCTGATGCCAGTTAATTCCGCCATCAACGGTTACATCCACACGCGGGATAACCCCGTGGCCAGACCATGCCAGACCCGTGATCACTGTTTGCCCCTTGCCGTGCAAAATTGGCGCTTGGGGGGAGGGCTCGGTGATCACCGATTTTGCATCCATAATCCATGTAAATCGTCGTGAATCGCCGTTGGCCATCAAATCGGTGTAGCGTGATGTTTCCTCGCGATGATGCCAAGGTTGATCGCCGATCTCCAGCCTGCGAAGCCACTTGATCCACATATTGCCTTCCCAGCCCGGAACAACCAGACGCGCGGGGTAGCCTTGTTCTGCTCGCAATGCCTCGCCGTTCATTTTGAAGGCGATCATGCAGTCGTCCAGTGCTTTTTCCATCGGAATTGAACGGCTAACACCCGCCGCATCAGCCCCTTCCGCAAGCAACCATTTGCCTTCGGATTTCACGCCAGCCGCGGCCAGAACATCCCGCAGCATCACGCCAGTGTACATCACATTGTGCATCATGCCGTGGGTGAACTGCACGCCGTTCAACTGCGGGCCGCGCCACTCCATGCCGGAATTCGCGGTGCATTCAAGGAAATACACCTTGTTGTAACGCGGAAATCGCATCAAATCTTGCAAGGTGAAAACCATCGGGGTGTCGACCAAACCGTTGATCATCAAGCGATAATCCGCAGGGGGAATTTCGGCCACACCGCTGTGATGACGTTCGAACGCTAAACCGTTCGGTGTGATAATCCCGTCAAGCTGATGCAACGGGGTGAAATTAATCGAAGATGTGTCCTCAGCCGTCAACCAAGGCACTGATTTACGCAAAACATGCGCTTCATGGGGCGAGGGCAGGCCGTAGCCGCGTTCGTCCACCCCTTTTCCCAATTCTTGTGCCCAAGGTTGAACATTGGTGATCGTCGGATCACCCGCACGCGCAGCAGAACCGGCAACGCCTGCAATAAGCCCAGTGGTCAGGAATTTACGGCGCGAAGGGCCGGATTTATTGTGCATCAGACGCCTCGTTGACGATTAGGCCCCGATGACTTTGACCGACTGGTTCGGATCAACCGTCACCGTTCCCTTGCGCCGGACGTAGTCTTCGACGACATCCCAGATGGCCGGGCCCTCAGTGCCCTCATTCACGGATGCCCACCCAGCGACCACATATGTTTTGGACGGTTCGATCTTTTCACCGGTCTTAAGCATAGTCATATCCGTAATCCGGTCGCCTTGCTTCTTGGTAACGTCGATGGAATAGCCCATGCCACCCATCCGAACCATATCGCCGCCTTGCTGGTAATATGGGTCGGGGTTAAACAAGTTGTCGGCTACGTCTTCCATGATGGTGTGGATCAGCTCGCCGGTCATTTCCGAACGATAGGCGGCTGGGTAGCTCATGCCTGTGCAATTAAAGATATCCTCGCGGGTGATATCGCCACCCGGTAACAAGGACGGACCCCAGCGGAAACCGGGGGACAAGGCTATGTCCGCCTCCCGTTCTTCAATAAGCGCGTTACAAATCAGATCATCCCACGTGCCGTTGAAGTTACCACGACGATAGAGAAGGCTGTCGGTTTTGCCGATCACTTCGGTCAACTGGTCTTCGAATGGTGCGCGCTGCGCCTCAATAAGTTGTGCCACCATCGGATCAGACTGAATAACGTCCGAGAATATCGGAATTAGTTTGTGACTGAACCCTTTAACTTCACCGTCACGCACGTCCAAATCAAGGCGCGTGACGAACTTGCCATTGGAACCCGATGCGATCAGCATTGTGTCGTTAACCAATACGGGTTCCGGCAGGGCGTCGTGTGTGTGACCCGTCAAAATCACGTCGATTCCGTCAACACTACCAGCGAGCTTGCGGTCAACATCGAAACCGTTGTGAGATAACAGAACAACCAGCTCCGCACCCAAACCACGAACCTCGCTTACCAGTTCGGCCATATTATCCTCTCGGACACCAAAGCTGAGGCCCGGGAACATCCAGCCCGGATTGGCAATTGGCATGTACGGGAAAGCTTGCCCGATAACAGCGATTTTCACGCCGCCGCGTTCAAACATTTTGTATGGCTCGTAAGCGCGTTCGTCCCACTCGGTGTCGAAAATATTCGCGCCAAGGAACGGGAAGTCCAAATCGTTGTCGACAATCTCTGTTACTCGATCAATGCCCAACGTGAATTCCCAATGAGAGGTCATCGCATCTGGTTTCAACGCGTTCATCACGTTAACCATATCCTGACCGTTGGTCATTTGCGCGGTATACGAACCCTGCCATGTATCGCCACCGTCAAGCAGCAACGCGTCGGGGCGGGCCGCACGAATGGAGTTGATGACTGTGGCAACACGATCAATTCCACCCATCTTGCCGTAACCTTTGGCCAGCGATGTGAAATCGTCATACGTCAGGGCGTATGCTTCGCGCGTGCCTGCTTCCATGTTGAACAGGTTAAGGAAATCTTTACCCGTTACATGTGGCGGGAGGCCGTCAACAGCCCCAACACCGATGTTGATTTCTGGCTCGCGGAAATAGACAGGTTTCAGCTGTGCGTGGATATCCGTGATGTGGATCAGCGTGACATTCCCGGTCGTGTCAAAATCAAGCAATTGGTTTTGTGTAAGTGTTTGCTGTGCGGCCAGTTTGGACCAGTTGCCCACGCCAGATGCGCCAACAATTGCAGAAGCAGCCACTGAGGCTTGTAGAAAGTCACGGCGGGAAATCATGAATAGTCTCCAAATTTTTGGGTAAGAATGAGTGAGCTTTTCAAAAGCTGACCGATACCAACCCCCAAACGGGGAAGGGTGTTAGGCCCCGAACTTAATCGGGGCCAGACAGTGTTAGTTACGAACCGATGGTCCTTCAACCGATAGGCCGTTTCCGCGCGAAGCTACGTAAAGCTCCAGTGCGTGGAATTCTGGGCCACCCGGTTTATAGGTCTCGGCTTTGGTGTCACGAACACAACCTTTGAAGCGCGCGTGGATGCCGTTAAGCTTCGCGTTTTTCAAACGATACGTCGGGAAACCATTGATCTGGCCTTGCGAAAGGAAATCTGCACGGATGTGCAGCCCGGCGCTTTGCTCGTGGCAAGATGCGCAGGAAAGTTCGAGAACACCTGTACGGGTGTAATACATTTCCTTGCCTTCTTCCCAGAACGGCGCTGCCGGACCATCGATGGCTACATTCATTGGCATGCCGCGCGATTGAACTGCGATCAGAGCTGCCATGTTGGTCATTGGGCCACTTGTGTAACCCCATGCCTCGACATTCTGACGCTCGGTGCGGCAGTTGTTAATGTAATCTTCGAGTGTCCACAGATCAGCGGCTTCTTCGTTGTATTTTGGCATGACGGTGCGAACACCTTCCATGCTGGATACATCGCCGTGACAAGTTGCACAGGATTTCTGTTCAGGTCCCTGAACTTTGTCCCAAGCATCCTGACCAGCATCAACACCGAGCATGCCGGAATTGTCGAAGTCGTCCATTTGCAGAGCTTGCGTTTCGTCGGCACGGAAGTGCCAACCGGATATGATTTCATCGAGCCCGTCAACATACGCCGGAGCCGCCGTACGAGTGACCATTTCGATTTCGCCATTCACAACAAGGCTGTCGTTATCTTGAGCATTGGCGATTGATGCCGTACCCAAAGCGACCGCAGCAGTTGCAGCTATTTGCACAAAACGATGCAGGTTTGAGATTTTCATTATTTTTAGTCCTCCCCAGTTCTGCATGAATTAAGAAACAGCGATTGATTTCGCATCCGTATACGTGGAACCGTCGTCGTCTTGCCAAGTGAAAGTGAACTCACCGGACTCAGGGACAGATGCCTCGAACTGGAAATACGGATTTGTGGAAATCGCGCCATGAAGTTCAACAGTGATCACGTTTTGACCGTTAAAGTCGCATGTGAACGTGTTGATGATTGATTGCGGAATAGTGTTCCCGTCGCTGTCTTTACGCTGGCCAGATTCCATCTTGTGGCTGATCAGAGTTTTGATGGTGATAACATCACCAGCAGCAGCTGTCTTAGGGACTTTAACGCGTGGTTTTACACCAGATGCCATTGTTTTATTCTCCTATACCTTAGCCGCCGCAGCCGCCGATTGTAACTTTCACGGTGCTTGCTGCACGAGCAAAGCTTCCGTCAGCCATTTTTGCGATTGCAACAACATCCTGCGTACCGGCAAGGCGGATACGTGTGGAAGCGGATTGCGAACCAGCCATTGGGCCGAAGTTGAATGTGGCAACATCAGGATTTGGATTGCCAGCTGCGATGATGATGATCGATACAGCACCCGGTGCCGAAACAGCCACAGGTACGGTATTCCCGTTTTCCGCGATTTCAGGTGCGGTGAGCTCAATGCCGCCATCAGATGTTGCTGCGCCGCCTGTAAAAGCCGCTTCCGCATCATCCGAGAGAGCTGCAAATGCCTGGATCGGTAGTAGGGCTGCTGCTGCTGCCCCTGCGCCGATGACCAAAGCGTCACGTCTCGTAAAATTCATTGTTGTCTCCCTAGATTTGTCTAGTTGACCCGACACGGATCGTTATTCGTTGATTGTCATCAAAAATGCGACCACGTCCTCGACCTGCTGAGCAGTCAGGATAGATGGCGGGTTTGGTACAGCCTTGCCCTTGAAATCGCCTGGACGAATAAAACCGGACACCTTGTACATTGCAGGCATTAGGCTTTCGTCGAAGGTCATTTTTGCGTTAGTAACGATCCCGCGAAGCTCTTCTTCGGTCCAACGATCACCAACACCGTCAAGAGACGGGCCGATTTCGCCGTGGAAAGCTGCGTAGTCGAGTACGCTCACCTGATGACATGCGATACAGTTGCCGAGCGATTTGGTTACCATAACCTTTTCGCCATTGGCTGCATCACCTGCAACGCCCGTAAGCGAAGCTGCAACACCACCGTAATCATCGAATGCAACGTCGCCAGGGGCAACGGTGTCGGCTGACGCCATAGCGGCAAATGCGGCTGTGGCTCCAATAATAAGAAACGCTGTGCGCTTCATGCAGTATCCTCCCTTTAATTACCGTTTGTCATTTTGATTCTTGACTTTGGTCAAGAAACGATAGCCGCGAGCGGGAGGTTACGCAACAATAAATTCAAATAAGTGAATTTTAGATTATTATATTTCACTAATATAAGCAGCCACTTATATAAAGTTTCGTATTAGTTTTCACCGCGTTCTGCGATAATTCGGGCTACATACTTCTGAAAATGTTCGTCGCCCTCGTTGGCTTTTTCAAGAACATATTGGAACATGCTAAGCGTTGTGAACTTCCCAAATGCCCCTGGCATGGTCATGACCGCCGCCTGCGCTGCATTCATGCCTTCGGGTGGCAACTCGTCATCAAAAAACATGATCGTCGGCGTAAACACAATGTTCCACTTCGAGATCATTTCTTTTTCGGACAATGTTTCACCATCAAAATCGGTCACTTCGATGTCGCCGAACATATTCATCTGCACAACGAAGTAGTTGTCCTCGATCATCGCTTTGACTTCAGGGTCGGGAAAAACCTGTTCGTGCATTCTGGTGCAATAGATACATCCACGCTGCTCGATGATAACTACAAACCGTTTCCCCTCGGCGTTCGCTTCTTCCAGATCCTCGGCCATGTCACGGAAAGTGTCGCGCATCCAGTCGGTTTTGTGCAACCCGTCGTCACCAATGGTTGTCTCGCCAGCTAGGGCAGGGGTTGCCGCAAGGGCACACAGGATGAGGAGTTTCTTAAGCATAATATCACCTTTTTAGATTAGCCGAACACAAACAGGTTAGGGAATTTTTCGAGCATGAACTGCGCAATATAAGATACGCTGCCGGTCACGATGAGGATTGCGAATAAAATCAGGAAGCCTCCCATCACTTTTTCGATGTGTCCCATGTATTTCCGGTTTCGTTGTACCCATCGCAGGAACGGACCGGAGAATACGGCCGCTAGAATAAACGGAAAGGTCATGAACGTGCCATAAACGAACAGTAGTCCAGCGCCTTGCTGTAAACTGCCGCTTTGCGACGCCATATACAGGATCGCAGCGAGGGCGGGGCCGACGCAAGGTGTCCATCCGAACCCGAAGGCCAGCCCGATCAAATAGGACCCTACATAACTGGCAGGCTTGATTCCCGAAGAATCAATACGTGCTTCGCGATATAGAAAGGAGATTTTGAAGATCCCGAGGAAGTGCAATCCGAATACAAACAAGATCGCGGCCGCAACCCAGGTGAGTTCGTCCTTATAATCCCGGAACGCGTGGCCCAGTGATGTAGCTATCAGCCCGAGCAGTACGAAAATCGTAACAACACCCGCGGCGAAGAATACCGAAGACAGAATAAGGCGACGTTTGGCCCCCGCTGCGATCTCCTGCTCCTCGTTCAATTCTTGAATGGAGAGGCCCGCCATGTAGCACAAATAGAACGGCACAATCGGCAAAATGCACGGTGAAAAAAATGAAAGAAGGCCCGCAACCGCCGCACCCCAGTAACTTACATCGAACTCCATCCCTTGTTTTCCTTGCTTTTAGTGCCAAAGTTACCAATAATCATATTGCTATATTAAAATGTGTAAAGCGAATTTTCTGCGAGGACCCGAATGCGCCTGTTTAAAGTGATTGTATTATTACTAGCCACCGCGCTAGCAATACCCGCCTTTGCCGAGACTCGTTTGATGATGGTCGAGGAAGACGGTTGCCCATGGTGCGCGCGTTGGAATCGGGACGTTGGTGGCGAATACGCTCTGACGGACGAGGGTAAAACAGCACCTTTGTGGCGCTATGATATACACGATGCGGTGCCCGAAGGCGTGACTTTTGCCACCAAACCGCATTTCACGCCTACATTTATATTACTTGTCGACGGAACCGAGGTTAATCGTATAGAAGGTTACCCAGGCGAGGGGTTCTTTTGGGGGCTTCTTGATATGATGTTGGCAGATTTGCCAGAATCCGGGGGAGAGCCTTCGGAGACATAATAAAAAGGAGAGGGTGATGGCACTACCCCAGATGACACCGGACATGTCCGACTCTGAAATTGATGAAGTCATAAGCAACGCGAAATCTGCAACCGATTTCATGAAAGCTTTGGCCCATGAAGGCCGTCTGATGATATTGTGCCACTTGGTTACGGGTGAAAAATCCGTAACCGAGCTGGAAAACCTCCTTTCTTCACGTCAGGCCGCGGTAAGTCAGCAGTTGGCAAGGCTTCGTCTGGAGGGGCTGGTCAATTCGCGCCGCGATGGCAAAACGATTTACTATTCCTTAGGCGATCGCAAAGCCGCACAGATGATCGAACTGGTTTACGACATGTTCTGCACTTTCGATCCGGATAACGAAAAAGGCAGTTAATGGAGTTTATGGCCGACAACCATTGGGCCGCGTTGGCCGGATTGTTCGCGGGCGGAGCCTTAGGGTTATCCTCTTCCATTGGCCGTTTTTGCACCTTGGGTGCTATCGAAGACGCGTTGTACGGTGACGACTACTCTCGATTACGGATGTGGGCCTTGGCATTGGCCGTCGGTATTTCCGGCATGTTCACGCTAGAGGCGTTCGGCCTGATCGATTATTCCCAATCCATCTATTACGCATTGAAATGGAACCCGATCGCCAGCATCGTTGGCGGATTGATGTTCGGCTGGGGCATGGCCTTGGCCGGAAACTGCGGCTTTGGCGCATTGTCGCGCATGGCAGGCGGGGATATGCGAAGCTTTGTTGTGGCCGTCGTCATGGCGATTTCCGCCTACATGGCCATCGGCGGTCCAACCGCCGTTCTGCGGGAAATGCTATTCCCCCAACGACCATACAATGGCGAGGCTCAAGGCATCGCCCACCTGATCGGCCGCTTGTTTAACGCAGGGCCACTACTGCCCGCCCTTATATTCGCAGCCATATGTGCCGCTTGGGCTTTTTCCGGCGCGAAGTTCCGCAATTCGCCTACACACATCATCTGGTCCATCGTTGTCGGCCTCGCCGTGGTGTTCGGATTCTGGGCCACCAACGTGATTTCTATAAACGGCTTCGATGAGATAACCGTTGAATCCGTCTCCTATTCCGCCCCGATGGGTGAAACGCTGATCTATCTGATGACTTGGTCCGGCGCGACGATGAATTTCGGTATCGGCTCGGTGACGGGGGTTATCGTCGGTTCA
This sequence comes from uncultured Rhodobacterales bacterium, assembly GCA_937901055.1. Lineage (GTDB taxonomy): Bacteria > Pseudomonadota > Alphaproteobacteria > Rhodobacterales > Rhodobacteraceae > NORP23. The sequence goes on along the minus strand of CALCGO010000298.1, from coordinate 12,624 downwards.
ATCATCGGCACAAGGATCAAAGACCGGTTCCGCTGGGAAGCCTGCGACGACCCGCGTGAACTTGGCCGATCCGTATTCGGAGCCTTCATAATGGGCACTGGCGGCGTTGTGGCGCTGGGTTGTTCCATCGGGCAAGGACTAACCGGATTCTCGGTGTTGGCCTACAGCGCACCGGTCGTTTTGGTGTCCATTTTCATTGGCGCAAATCTGGGTTTGCGCTACCTGATCCACGGTTTTCAGAAAACCTGAAAACTGGATGCGACTATTTTAGTCAGGCCTTTTCCCGAAATTCGAAATCAGGGCTTTGAATTTTGGTACATTAGAGGATAGATATAAACGATCTGACCCTTCCTCCCATCAGGACTAAGGAATATCACTATGAAAATCGGAGCTCCCAAAGAGATCTTCGAGGGCGAAAATCGGGTTGCCCTTACCCCGCAATCAGCGCTCCAGCTAAAAAAGCTGGGCTATGAATGCGTACTAGAAACCGGAGCCGGTGCCGCCGCGCGCTTCTCCGATCAGGACTACAAGGATGCTGGCGTCGAAGTTGTAAAGACCGGCGCAGCCCTTTGGAAAGCCTGTGATTTCATCATCAAAGTCCGCGCCCCCGAAGCGGTAGAAATCAAACGCTTCCGTGAAGGTCAAACTCTGATCTCCTTCATCTGGCCCGCGCAAAGTGAAGCCCTGTTGGAAAGTCTGCGTGCCAAAGGCGTGACGGCGATTGCGATGGACATGGTGCCGCGTATTTCCCGCGCCCAGAAAATGGATGCGCTATCAAGCATGGCCAACATCGGCGGTTATCGTGCAGTTATCGAGGCGTCGAACAACTTCGGGCGCTTCTTCACCGGCCAAATCACGGCAGCGGGCAAGGTTCCCCCTGCAACGGTTGTGGTGATCGGCGCAGGTGTTGCCGGATTGGCTGCGATTGGTGCTGCACAGTCTATGGGCGCAATCGTTCGCGCCTTCGACGTGCGTCCCGAAGTGGCCGAGCAAATCGAATCTATGGGCGGTGAATTCCTGTTCTTAGACTTCGACGACAACCAAGACGGTGCTGCAACGGGTGGTTATGCTGCCGTTTCATCACCTGAGTTCCGCGAAAAACAACTTGAACTATTCCGCGCGCAAGCGTCGGAGGTGGACATCGTCATCACAACGGCTCTGATCCCGGGCCGTGATGCGCCGAAGTTGTGGCTCGAAGATATGGTTATGTCTATGAAAGCCGGATCGGTCATCATCGACCTTGCGGCTGAACGTGGCGGTAACTGTGATCTGACCGTCCCTGACGAGAAGATCGAGACATCGAACGGCGTGACCATCATCGGTTACACCGACCTGCCAAGCCGTATGGCAACGCAGTCCTCGACGCTATATTCCACAAACATCCGTCACATGATGGACGATCTGACACCCGAAAACGACGGCGTACCAGTTCACAACATGGAAGACGACGTGATCCGCGGTGCAACCGTCACACACAGTGGCGAAATTACTTTCCCGCCACCACCGCCAAAAGTTCAGGCGATTGCTGCGGCGAAGCCAAAAGAACCAGAGAAGACTCCGGAAGAAATCAAAGCCGAAGAAGTGGCTGCGACGAAAGCTGCTGGCCGTAAGCAAACAGGTATGTTGGTTGTCGGTGGACTGTTAATGCTGCTGATTGGTCAATATGCACCAGCCAGCTTCATGCAGCACTTCATCGTTTTTGTTCTGTCCGTGTTTATCGGTTTCCAGGTTATCTGGAACGTCAGCCACGCGCTGCACACACCGCTTATGGCGATCACCAACGCGATTTCATCCGTAGTGATCCTTGGGGCGCTGCTTCAAATTAGTGTCGGCGGAGGGTTCCTTGTGACACTCCTCGCTGCAATTTCCGTTCTAATAGCATCGATCAACATCGTGGGTGGCTTCGTCGTTACCCGCCGTATGTTGGCCATGTTCCAGAAAAGCTAAGGGAGGCTGATTATGAGTATTGGTCTAGTAACCGCTGGTTATATCGCAGCTTCCGTTCTGTTCATTCTGGCCCTTGGTGGTCTGTCCGATCAGGAAAAAGCAAAACGCGCCGTTTGGTTCGGCATTATTGGGATGACGATTGCTGTCGTGGTGACAGTGTTCGGTCCGGGCGTAAATTCAATCTGGCTCCTGTCGGCAATGATCGCTATCGGTGCCGTAATCGGAACGATCGTCGCGCAACGCGTCGAGATGGTGGGCATGCCGCAACTTGTAGCTGCCCTTCACAGCTTCGTCGGTTTGGCAGCTGTGTTCATCGGTATCAACTCGGTACTGCATTCACCCGAGGGCCTTACCCACGCAGAAGAAGTCATTCACGATGTAGAAGTCTTCCTTGGTGTGTTCATCGGCGCGATTACCTTCACGGGCTCCATCGTTGCCTATGGCAAACTGGCGGGCAAAATCGACGGTAAAGCGCTGATCCTGCCGGGTCGTCACTTGATGAATATCGCCGGTTTGCTCCTCTCGATCATCCTAATGCTGATGTTCCTGAACGGTGCAGGCATCTGGACGCTGCTACTGATGATGATCGTCGCATATGCAATCGGTGCGCATCTTGTGATGGCAATTGGCGGCGCAGACATGCCGGTCGTTGTGTCGATGCTAAACAGCTATTCAGGTTGGGCGGCCGCAGCTACAGGCTTCATGCTTGGCAATGACTTGCTGATCGTGGTCGGTGCGCTGGTTGGTTCTTCTGGTGCGATCCTGTCGTACATAATGTGTGTGGCGATGAACCGTAAGTTCCTTGCCGTGATCTTGGGTGGCTTCGGCGGCCCGTCAGGTCCCGCGATGGAGATCGAAGGCGAGCAGATCGCAATCGACGCCGACGGCGTTGCCACAGCGCTGAACGATGCGGACAGCGTCATAATCGTTCCCGGGTACGGCATGGCGGTGGCGCAAGCCCAGCATCCGATTTCGGAGCTGGTCAAACGCCTGCGCGCCAAAGGCAAGAACGTGCGTTTCGGTATCCATCCCGTTGCGGGTCGTCTGCCGGGGCATATGAACGTCCTACTGGCCGAGGCAAAGGTTCCATACGATATCGTAATGGAAATGGACGAGATCAATGATGACTTCCCTGAAACGGATGTTGTTATCGTTGTCGGCTCAAACGATATCGTTAACCCAGCGGCGCAGGAAGATCCGAATTCCCCAATTGCGGGAATGCCGGTTCTGGAAGTTTGGAAAGCCAAACATGTGTTTGTATCCAAACGCGGGCAGGGCACTGGATACTCAGGCATCGAGAACCCGCTGTTCTTCAAAGAGAACACGCGGATGTTCTACGGGGATGCAAAAGCCTCGGTAGATAATCTGCTGAAGTTGATAGACTAGGGTTTAGACCCAAACGATTAAGGGCCGGAGATTATCCGGCCCTTTTTATTTGAAATATCCATAATTTATGGACGGATTAACGTCCAACCGTTTTCTTGCAACGTCATCAGATCAACGACCCCGGCTGGAACATGCTCGGCAAATCCGATAATTGGAGGGGCGACGCCACCGGCTTTGCGGGTCATCCCGGCGATGGTGTTACCACATGCTACGAAAGCAACGTTTGGCATGCTCTGGTTAAACGAGGTCAGACGTTCCAGTACTGGCGATGTGTCTTCGCGTAGCATATGCAGACCAGCATTGAAGGCAACGATCCGGACCTCCAGTTCCTCGCCGATGCTTTCATAATATCTGGTCGCGTTCGCGGCCACGTTAAGCACCGTCGTCATTTTTGCTTCGCTCTTGTCTGTGATGTACAGCGCAAGATAGTGAACGCCTTCTTCTCTTTCCTGCGCTTGCACAGGCGTGATCGCCAGCAGTGCCATGGTTAGAGTTGCGGCAATTAGTTTTACGATTGGTTTCATTATTTTACTCCCTGTTAGAAGGATATGCTAACAACGGAATATGTATATGTGAAGCTTTATGTTATACGCAAAATAACTGTACAATAAACTGAATACGCGATTGTTCACTCAAAACATGGCGATGTAATTAGATTGTTGGGGGTCGTATATTACGCGCCATACCATTTGGCATGACGCGAAAACGCTTATTCTTCAGGTAGTATTGCTAGTTTATACAAGTGCCATGTCGCGTGCCCAAGCACTGGCAAAACTACGATCAAACCCAAAAACATCGGGATCATGGCAACAGCTAATAGCAATCCCACGATCACGCCCCATGAAAGCATCACCACCATATTATTCAGAACTAAACTGAAGCTTGTGATCATTGCCGTCACCACATCAATCTCCCGATCAACGAGAAGGGGAATGCCGATGACGGTGATGGAGAATAACACGAAAGACAAAAATCCCCCTACCACAGTGCCCATAAGCAACATCGTGATGCCTTCCTTTGTCAGCAAGATGTCTGTTGAACTCATGACATTGGTCAACGGCTTCAGCCCAAATGATAACGCGAAAACCAGATGTGCCATGTAGACCCAGATCAGGAATATGAACAGAACTACAAAAGCAATCGATGGGATCTGTCTTTTCCGTTCTGCATAGATTGCCTGTAACACTGACAACCAGCTTACGGATTCACCACGCTCGATCAGGCGACTGACCTCGTACATACCAACGGCGACAAACGGACCGATCAAAGGAAACCCTGCAGCCAGCGGCACAATCGAGATATCAGATTGCCACACGACAAATTGCAAATACAAAACCACCCCGAGGGCGGCGAAGATCGCGCCAAATACAATCCCGTAGATCGGCGCTTTGCGAAAATCCGACAAGCCTTTTCCAAACGCGACCTTCAGATCTGAAAAGTCCAACTCGGCGATTTCCGGCATAGATTTTGTATTTGTCGTGTCGGTCATTTCTGTCCCCTGTTCAATAAATTTTTCCGAAGCTTGCTATATCGGGGGGTTCTAATCAAGGAAAACAAGAATTATTCGATCGCTATTTCACAAAATATCTCGTGGATTGACAGAAGGGCGAATCTTAATCTACACTCAACTGATGTAAAAAGAAGCTGCGCAAAGTGGCACTTGTGGGAGAATTGTGATTAAGTACCGTATCAAAACGCTAGTATTGTCGATAATTTTTGCTTCCTTTTGGAGCATTCCTGTCCATGCGCAAGCGGATGTAGAAGCGGGCGCGAAGATGTTTCGGCGCTGTTTCTCTTGTCACATGGTCGGTGCTGACGCGTTTAACCGCACCGGCCCACATCTGAATAATTTATTTGGGCGTGCAGCAGGATCGGTGGAAGGGTTTAAGTATTCTGACGACATGGTCCGCGCGGCATCCGGTGGTTTGATGTGGGATGTGGAAAATTTAGACGCATTCATTGAAAACCCTAAAGAACTGGTCTCGCGCACAAAGATGCGCTTCAAGGGCATCAAAGATCCTGAAGATCGCGCAAACCTGATGGCGTATTTGCGTCAGTTCTCCGATAATCCGGCGAATATCCCCGAGGCAGAACCAACTTTTCCGGCGCGTGACCCCGACGTTGATCCAGCCGTTTTGGCAATTAAAGGCGACCCGGAATACGGCGCGTACCTGTCGGGCGAATGCGCGACCTGCCATCAGGTAGATGGAGGGGACGACGGCATTCCATCCATTGTTGGCTGGATGCAGGAGGATTTTGTGACGGCTCTGCAAGCCTACAAGTCCGAACATCGCAGCCATCCAGTGATGCAACTCATGGCCAAGCGCCTCTCGAACGAAGAAATCGCCGCGCTGGCGGCGTATTTTGAAACCGTAGAATAGGAACAGATGAACCAAAATACCGAATTAACCAACCAAGGGAGACTACAAATGAAATTGGATAGACGTGGATTTATTGGTGCAGGTGTGGCAACAGCCGCAACCCTAAGCGCACCGATGGTGATGGGGGCCGCACATGCCAAACCCAGAGTCGTTGTGATTGGCGGCGGCGCAGGTGGTGCAACGGCTGCACGCTACATCGCCAAAGACAGTGCAGGCGCGATTGATGTGACTTTGATCGAACCAACGCGCACTTACTACACATGCTTCTTCTCGAACCTCTACATAGGTGGTTTCCGCGATTTCGCATCCATCGGCCACAGCTATGGCACGTTGGCAGCGGAATACGGCATCAACGTGGTGCACGATTGGGCCATTGGTGTTGATCGGGACGCGAAAACCGTAACGCTGGCGGGTGGATCAAAAGTTCCATACGACAGCTTGGTGATTTCGCCGGGTATCGACTTTATTGAAGGGTCCGTTCCAGGTTGGGACATCACCTCGCAAAACGCCATGCCGCATGCCTATAAAGCTGGCTCGCAAACGCAATTGCTCAAGGCGCAGGTCGAATCGATGTCCGCTGGTGGTACATTCGCGATGGTGGCTCCGCCCAACCCGTATCGTTGCCCTCCTGTGCCGTACGAGCGTGTCTCGATGAAGGAAATTAACCCGACGGGCAAAATCCTGATCCTTGATCCTAAGCCTAAATTCTCCAAACAAGGTTTGTTTGAAGAAGGTTGGGACAAGCATTACGGCGGTATGATTGACCGCATCGATCCTGACTTTGGCGGTGCCAATGTTTCGGTTGATCCGGGCGCAATGACGGTAAACATCGACGGCGAAGTCGAAAAGGTTGATGTTTGTAACGTGATACCAGCCCAAAAAGCTGGCCGCATCGCAGAAATCGCCGGTGTGACCGAAGGCAACTGGGCACCAGTGCACGCGGCTGACATGCGCTCCAAACTGGATGACAACATCTATGTGCTTGGCGATTCCAGCGCACAGGGTGATATGCCTAAATCCGGTTTCTCGGCCAACAGTCAGGCGAAGGTTTGCGCCATGGCTATTCGTGGCAACTTGACGGGCAGCTCTGTCTTCCCGGCGCGGTTCTCCAATACGTGTTGGTCGTTGATTGATACCAACGACGGCATCAAAGTTGGCGCGTCTTACGAGGCAACCGACGCCAAAATCGCCAAAACGTCCGGGTTCGTTTCCCAGACAGGCGAAGATGATGCGCTGCGTCAGCAAACCTACGAGGAATCTGTTGGTTGGTATGCAGGTATCTCGGCAGATATCTTCGGTTAAAATACCGTCTATAAAATGGAAAAGGGGAGAGCAATTGCTCTCCCCTTTTTATTAGTTTGATGCAGCGTTGCCACCAGACTTTTTACGATTAGGTCGACGCCGCTTCTGGTTTGTATGTCCAGCAGGGTTGCCACCGCCACCACCACCAGAACGGCCACCTGGACGGCCACCTGGACGACCACCACCACCTGCGCGACCGCCGCCTTGTTTTTTACCTTGCCATCCGCTCGATTTAGCTTTTGGCTTGGGGTCAGGACCTTCGCGCTCAATTAGTTTACGTTTAAGAATTTTTTCCACAGCGGCCAGCTTTTTCAACTCGTCCGGCGCACAAAGCGTGATGGAAACCCCAGATGCGCCGTTACGACCAGTTCGCCCAATTCGGTGAACGTAGTTTTCTGCCTCGTCTGGCAAATCGAAGTTAATTACGTGCGTAATCCCCGGAACGTCGATCCCGCGTGCAACAATATCGGTTGCAATCAACACATCAACAAATCCGCTCTTGAATTTCCCAAGTGCTTTTTGCCTTGCGTTCTGGGCTTTGTTACCGTGAATAACCTCGGCCTCGATCCCATCCGTGATCAAGTTCTTCGCAACCTTATCCGCCCCGCGTTTGGTGCGCGCGAACACGATTGTGCGTTTCACTTCTGGGTCAGACAGAATTTCCACCAACCGACCACGTTTGTACGGGCCTGTAATCAACTCCGCACGTTGTTCGACCTTAGGCGCGGCGGAAACTAAAGGCGTCACTTCGACCTTAACCGGATCGGTTAGGAAGCTTTCAGCCAATCCACGGACTTCTTTTGGCATGGTTGCCGAAAACAGCGCCGATTGACGGCGTGGGTGCAAGCGCGCCAAAATGCGTTTTACCGGCTGTACAAACCCCATGTCCAACATGCGATCAGCTTCGTCCAGAACAACAAACCGCACTTCATCGAGGCGGATTTTCTTGTCGTTCATCAAATCTTCAAGACGACCGGGTGTGGCAATAACCACATCAACGCCGCGGCCGATCTTTTTGATCTGGCCAGCGCGCGATACGCCGCCGAGCACCAGACATGTCGTCAGACCTGCGCCGCCGGAAAACTGTTTGAAGTTATCCTCGATCTGCACCGCAAGCTCACGCGTGGGGGCAAGCACCAAGGCGCGACAGCTTTTGGGGGCAGGGCGGCCTTGCATGTTTAGAATGTGATGCAGGATCGGCAAGCCGAATGCAGCAGTTTTACCGGTTCCGGTCTGGGCCACACCCAGAATATCGCGACCATCAAGCTGTGCTTTGATGGACTGCTGCTGGATCGGTGTTGGTGTTGTGAAACCTGCACGGTCAAGCGCGTTCAACAGGCTTTGCTCCAGGCCGAAGCTCTGGAAAGTATTATCAGTCAAAATGTATCCCTCAGGGCTGTGTCAATGCCTCAAGACGCGAACTAGCTTCGGGGGGACTGACGTGAAGATGTGCATATGAGGGGTCCGCGCACATAAATCAACCCCTTACTGTCGAGGGGATGGACGATCGTTGCTCAACAAACGGCGGATATATTTCTCCCGATCCTGCGGCGACATCCGTTCGATTTGCTCGATGACCGAGTCGTGCCCCGCTGCGGTCAACTTGGAAAGCATCGCCCGCTGATCCGCAAAAACACTATCGACTGCGCTGATATCAAAAGGTTCGGCCCGCAGGGCCACAATAAATCGATCCCGCAAATTGCGAAGCTCCGCGCGGTCGGGGCGTAGATCCCCGCGACGATCCCGTAACCCTTCGCGCAAATCGCGTTGATGCGCGGCTGGCATTGCGCGTGCCAACATCGCCACGCCTTCGGGGGAATCAAGGTTATTGCGATGTTTCTCGGGCGCGCGCAACGCGGCACCGCCAATAACGCCCGCAATTCCCAAGTTCGCAGCTACCGAAACGATCAACGCAATTTTAATCCAGCGCGGAGTGCCCTTTGATTGGGGTGTTGTTTGTTCGCTCATCCGTTAACCCTCCGCCAGAAAATCGCTAAAGCTTGCTATGCTACCATAGGAAAAATCATCCACAGGATCGCCGCTGATGCTTGCAACAATATCACCAACTCCGGGGATAGATTGCAAGGTGTCCGTTCCGGCATAGCCGACCGTCACGCCCAAAATCGTGCAGACGCCTACCGCTGCCATACCTTTGATGCCACCCATTGGTTCCATTACGCGGGCAAACCAGCCTTTGCGTTTTATTGTCGGGCGCTCGGGTGAAACTTGCCGCGTCGCTGCAACGTCTCCTGCATCCGCGAGGATGTTCGCCATCAAAGCGCTGCTTAGTTCCGGTGCAGACTCAACAGCTTCCTTGAAGAAAGCGTCCAGATCGATCTGGTTTTTATCCGTATCAGCCATGAAACTCTCCTTTCCTTAATCCGTAGCCAGCCCAAGGGCCGACCGGTTACTTGATAAATCTGCCGCCAACGCACGTCTTGCACGTGATAGCAGGCTCTCGACCGCCTCAACACTGGTTTCCAGCACTGCGGCGATCTCGGGGTTTGATTGTTCCTCAAAATGTCTCAGGGTCAGGGCCAACTTTTGGCGTTCCGGCAAACGGTCCATCGCTTTCCGCAATGCGCGGCCTCGGTCTGCGGCAATCATCTGATCCTCGACATTCGGTGTCTCGTCTTCCTGTTCGGGCGCTTCATCCAAACCAACGCCCCGTTTTTTTCGTAAACGATCGGTACAAAGGTTCGATCCTACACGGTACAGCCAAGTAGAAACCTTCGCCTCGCCGCTGCGCCAATCCGGCGCTATTTTCCACAAACGTAGCATTGCTTCTTGCGTCACATCCTCTGCCTCGGCCGGGTCATTCAGCAATCGCCGTGCCAGTGACAATACACGAGGCGCATGACGCAGCATCAAAGCCCGGGCTGCTGCCTGGTCTCCGTTTGCGTATAGCGACAAAAGTTCTTCGTCGCTGGTATCGCTCATTACATCAAATGCCATGGTCATTTTGCATGTATAACGGGGTTCCAGTCAGTATGCAGCGTGAAAGTCGCGGGCCGAAAAGATTCCGGCCCGCAAAGTGTTTAGTTGTTGCGATTACCGCGATGGTTGCCGCGCTGGCTCATGGCTGCGTCCCACTCTGCTTGCGAGACTTCACCGTTGTCATCCGCATCAAGCCGTTCAAACATCTGGCCGGCTTTTGGCGGGCGGACCTCATCCATGCTCAGCTTGCCGTCACCATCGGTATCGGCACGTTGCAACATATGCGTTGTCGCCAATTCCATGCGCTCTGCACGTTGTGCTTCCATCAATTCAGGATCACCGTTACCCTGCTGGCCTTCGCCACCGTGTTGGCCTTTCTGGCCATTTCCACCATGCCCGCGACCCCCACCACGACGGTTCTCGCCACGATCCGTCATCTTGGCTGACAATTCATCCGTGTCCAAAAATCCGTCACCATTGGTGTCTGATTCCGCGAACTTCGCTGCGCCGATAGCGTCGATTTCTGCTTGCGTGATAATTCCGTTTCCGTCGGTGTCAAAATCCGCGAAACTAGGCATGTTGCCACCGCGAGATTTGGCCGATGCCATAGTTGATAGGCCAAGACCGCCAACGGCAATCGATACTGCCAGCGCTGTAAGTACACTCTTCTTCATTCTCTGCTCTCCTTGCGTTTTTTTGTTGGCCCGCATGTTTGCGACCTACATATATACAAACGCGGTAGCTTGGGTTTTCCGTCGAAATTTCTTTTTGCGACATCCCGACGCAAGGCAGCATGTCCTACTCACAAATCAGCGCGCAGCCCTTAAATAGATCAGCATGACGAATGAACTGCACAATTTTGAAATTGGCGAAAAACGCTCGATCAAGCAGTCCTTGCTACGTGGCTGGCGCCGCAAATGCCCATCCTGTGGCAGCGGCCCGCTTTTGCAGGACTATTTGACCGTGCGCGACACATGCCCGGTGTGCAGCGAAGAATTGCACCACCACCGCGCCGACGATGGCCCCGCTTGGGCAACGATTCTGATCTCGGGCCATCTTCTTGCACCTCTAATGCTGATCGTGTTTGAATTCTTTCGCCCAGAAGGTTGGGTCATGGCACTTGGTTTCTCGATTACATTCCTGTTGCTTGCGCTTTATTTGCTGCCCCGACTGAAAGGCGTGTTCGTGGGGGTGCAATGGGCCAACCGCATGCACGGTTTTGGGGATGACGGCGAATAGCCCAATTTCTATAAACGCCGCTACGGCATGCTGGACATAGTCACCCTCTTAGGCCCATATACTTCCCATGGATGAAGCAGAAAAACGACGGACGATCCGCGACGCAGCAACGATTGTTCTGCTGCGTGTGCGGGATGGTAAACATCAGGTACTGATGGGCCAGCGAGGTTCTGGTGCGGTGTTTATGCCCAACAAATACGTGTTCCCCGGCGGCGCCGTGGATAAGCAGGATTACGATATTGCGCCTGCGAGACCGCTTGGCCCTCTCGATGAACAACGTCTTAACCATCTTGCACCGGAGGGCATAGCCTCAGCCCTCGCCATGGCCGCCATTCGCGAGTTGTGGGAAGAAACTGGCTTGATGTTGGCGCAAAAGGGGGACGCCACCCGCGATATTCCAGCCGACTGGCAAGGGTTCTATGATCAAGGTTTGGCCCCGCGCGCTGACACGCTCCGGTTTTTCTTTCGTGCGATCACCCCTCCGGGTAGAACACGCCGTTTTGACGCACGGTTTTTCATCGCCGACAGCACGTTTGTTCACGGCTCGGATGACGACTTTTCAGATGCTTCAGACGAGCTTGGCCACCTGCACTGGATCGACCTGATCGAGGCTAAAGCGCTTGACCTGCCGTTTATCACCGAAGTCGTGCTTTCCGAAGTTATTGCTATAACCAATGACCCGGATGCCCCGCGAAAAACACCGTTTTTCCACCACGACGATGAACGTTCACATTTCACGTTATTCTAAGCGGATAATTCGTGAAACCACCAGCTAGGCACTTGACTCCGGCCACAACGGGTGTAGAACGCCATTTCGAGATTTAGGGGAATTCCCCCACAGCTAGATAAACGCGGTTGATCCGCAAGGAGATGGACACATGGCGAAGCCAACAACTATCAAGATCCGCCTGAATTCCACTGCGGACACCGGCCACTTCTACGTGACCAAGAAAAACGCACGTACAATGACTGAAAAAATGGTCAAAATGAAGTACGATCCGGTTGTGCGCAAGCACGTCGAATATAAAGAAGGCAAAATCAAGTAATCTTGGTTTAGCTTTTTACGGAATTGAGGGCCGCTAGTTTTCGCTAGCGGCTTTTTTCGTTTGATAGGGCCGAAGCGGTCGAGTAGGTTTTCAGGCAAACCAAACGCCGGAGACATCATGCAAATCGAAAACCTGAACATCGCCCTTTGGTCGATAAATTTCCGCCGTAAACTTTCTAACCTCGGCGATTGGCTCGCTCTGGTGGAAAAGCAGATCGCGAATGCGAAAGAGGGTGGGGCGGACCTGTTAATCTTGCCCGAATACGCCAGCGAACATTGGCTGGCCTTCGCGCCTGATGCTTTGGACCCAACCGAAGAAATTCCCTGGATGGCTGACAAAAGCGCAGGCGTGCTCGCGGTACTGCAAGCACTCTCAACAGAAAACGA
>CALCGO010000297.1 GCA_937901055.1 uncultured Rhodobacterales bacterium | reverse complement strand
AATGGGGGAGCGTCTCTCAGCAGCTCAGAAAATCGCGGTTGCTATCGCCGCGATTGCCGTAACCCTACTTGGGGTAGGGTTGGGCAACCCGCCTTGGATTTCCTTGATTCTAGCCACAACATTCGGGGCTTACGGGCTGATAAAGAAAAAGCTGGATGTAGGATCTGCCATCTCCGTCGCGATTGAAGTGCTGATCCTGAGCCCCATCGCGCTGATTTGGCTGTTCGGTGTGCACCAGTTCGGATGGAGCGGGATGGGCGAAATAGAGCGCAGCGTCGCGATTTTCGGCACCAATCTGCGCGACAGCCTAATGCTGGTCTTCTCGGGCGTTATAACCGCAATACCGCTGATCCTGTTTTCCTACGCCGCGCGACGTGTATCGCTAAGCGCAATCGGGTTGGTGCAATATCTGAACCCGACCCTGCAATTTTTGGTAGCAACCTTCGTCTTCGCCGAGAGTTTCACCAAATGGCACGCCATAGCCTTTCCGTTGATCTGGGCAGGCTTGGCGGTTTTTTCACTCGACAGCCTGCGTCAGGAACGGTCAGCGCGCAAACGGTCCATCAAGGCAGGGACGTCGTCAACCACGTGAAGCGAGTCCTTGAACGACGGGTCCGCAAACCCCTCGTCAATGATGTGATCCAGCAATGCCAACAACGGGTCCCAGAACCCGTTGATGTTCAGCAGGTATACAGGCTTTTTATGCAAACCCAGTTGGCGCCACGTTAATACCTCGAACAATTCGTCTAACGAGCCAGCACCACCGGGCATCGTGACAATTGCATCGGCGTTCATAAACATCACCTTTTTACGTTCGTGCATATTTTCGGTGATGATGAAACTGGTCAGATCACGTTTGCCAACTTCTTGGTCCAGCAGGTGCACAGGGATGACCCCGAAAGTCTCGCCGTTTGCGCGTTGTGTGGCGCTTGCCACTGCGCCCATAAGGCCGACATCACCCGCGCCGTACACCAGCCGCATATCGTTTTTGGCCAAGGCATCGCCCAGTTCTGTCGCTGAGTCTTTGTAGCTACCGACGCGCCCAAAGCGCGAGCCGCAGAATACACAGACGGAATAGGTGGGTTTTTGGGTCATAAATCGTTGTTCCTCTTGTTTATGCTTCCAAAATACAGCACCCTGCACGCAAGAGGCAATCACTAATGCCAGCTGGACCAATGTGAACGCCATAGCGAACGGGAATTGATAGATGAACGGCTTTATTAGTAAGTACCGCTGGATAATTGTTATAGTAGCAGGCGGTCTGGTCGCTGGGATCGCATATTTTAGCCAACAAGACGCGACACCCGTTGCCATCGTTGCCGAAGAACCCGAGGTCGTCGCAGAGATTGTCGAGACAGACGAGCCTGAAGTCGCGGCCACCGACTCGATAGAAGAGGCCGTGCCAGAGGCTGATCAACCTTCTGAAGAAGCTGTTGTTCAAGAAGAAGCCACGCAAGTGGAAGAAGTCGCTGTCCAAGCTGAAGAACCAGAAGCCCCGCCCAGCGAACCTGACCCCATTGAAGTGGTCGAAGAAGATGTGGCTGCTGAAGAGGCCGTGACTGAAGAGCCCGTTGTGGAAACGGCAACCGAAGTCGACGAGCCAGTGGTCGAAGTTGCCGAAGAAACGGTCGAACCCGCGATCGAAGAGGCGGAGCCGTCAGTGCCAGAGGCGACAGCCGAGGCAGACGAACCAGAAGTGGTTGTCGAAGAACAAATCGAAGAACCCACCGAGCAAGCAGCAGAAGAACTACCTGAAGAAAGCGCCGCGCAAACAGATGATGCGGCGGCTGTGATCGAAGAACTCGCCAGCACTATCACCGCATCAAGCGACGAAGACGCAACTGATACCGTTAAGCCAAGCTTCGATGTCGTTCGCGTCGACCCTACTGGTTCGGCCGTTATTGCCGGTACCGCGGAACCATTTTCGAAAGTTGTCATTCTGTCTAATGGTGAAGGCATCGGCGAAGCCATCGCTGGGTCCTCTGGTGAATTTGTGGCAATCATACAAGTGCCCGATGATGAACAGGGCCAGACGCTGGAGCTGGAATCCGAAGTCGACGGAGAGCTACTGTTCTCGGACGACACCATCCTTATCTTGCCAATCATGCGTTCCGCTGCGGCCGATGCCGTCGCCGAAGAAACCGCCCCGCCAATTATCCGCGCCACCGCTGAAGAAGTCGTAATTCTTCAAGGCGCACCAACGCTCGCGCTTGGGCAGGTCAGCCTTGATAGCATCAGCTACGATGAAAATGACGAAGTTGTGTTGGCAGGGCGCGGAAATCCGGGTCGCACCATCATTATCTACGTTGACGATGCCCCGTTGATGGACGCCGTCGTGTCAGATTCCGGCAGCTGGAAACAAGCGTTACACGGTTTGGACGCAGGGCGTTACGTGCTGCGTGTCGATGAAATCGACGCGGACGGCAACGTCACCAGCCGTGTTGAATCCCCGTTCCAACGCGAATACCCCGAAGATGTACGGGAGGCGAAAGCGGCCAACGATACGACCTATACGGTCCAACCTGGCAACTCGCTGTGGCTTATTGCGACGGGTCGTTATGGGGATGGTTTGCGGTACCACCAGATATTCTCGGCGAACAAGGATAAAATCCGCGATCCCGATCTAATTTACCCCGGGCAAGTGTTCGCAATCCCCGACGGGGAAGAATAATTTCTTTCAGGTCTGGTTCTTTAGCCCAACAATCCTTATCTGTTTCCTTCTAGAGGGATCAGAAACATGAATGATAATACCAACTCCGAACGCATGAGCGGCTGGCGCACGATAAAAAGTGTCGCGCCTTATCTTTGGCCATCCGACAACACGGGCATAAAAGTTCGGGTTGTGTTGGCAATGATTGCACTGGTTCTTGCCAAAGTATTAACCGTAACAACGCCGTTTTTCTTTAAGGGCGCCATTGATTCCATGTCGCCCGACATCGCGAACGAACCGGCGGTGATGATGGTAACCGGCACAATCGGATTGGTCGTTGCTTACGGTGCAATGCGGCTTCTCGGGGTTGGGTTCAACCAGCTACGTGATGCGATTTTTGCCAAGGTGGGCCAACGTGCCCTGCGTCGTCTGGCGTTGGAAACCTTCGAGCATATCCATGCCTTGTCGCTGCGTTACCACATCACGCGTAAAACCGGTGGCTTGTCCCGCATCATCGAACGCGGTGTCAAAGGTGTCGAATTCCTACTGCGTTTCATGCTGTTTTCTGTCGGCCCGCTCATTCTCGAACTGGCAATGGTTGGTCTGATTTTTTACATCGTCTTCGATGTGCGCTATCTCGGTGTCGTCGCCGTGACCATCGCGCTTTATGTCTGGTTCACGTTCCGTGTCACCGAATGGCGCGTGAAAATCCGCAAAGAGATGAACAAACAGGACACCGACGCCAACCAAAAAGCCATCGACAGTTTGCTGAACTACGAAACCGTCAAATACTTCAGCGCCGAGGCGCGCGAGGCAAGCCGCTATGACGTTTCCATGCGTCAATACGAGAAGCTGGCCATCCAGACCAACTACACCCTCGGATACCTGAATTTTGGCCAATCAATTCTGATAACGGGTGGTTTGGTTGCTGTTATGATCCTTGCCGCTTTGGGCGTGCAAGACGGCACCCTGACCGTGGGCGATTTCGTTATGGTTAACGCCTATATGATCCAAATCACCATGCCACTGAACTTCCTCGGGACCGTTTACCGCGAAATACGCCAGGCGCTTGTCGATATGGGCGAGATGTTCGATCTCCTTGGTCAGCCAGCTGAAATTACGGATAAACCTGATGCCCCCGAACTTGTGTGTACGGGTGGCGAAATCTCGTTTGAAGACGTGAATTTTTCCTACGAATCCAACCGCTCGATCCTGCATACGCTTAACCTGAAAGTACAAGCTGGCCAGACCGTTGCGGTGGTTGGCCCCTCGGGTTCCGGCAAATCCACGATTGGTCGCCTGCTGTTCCGTTTCTATGATGTTAACGGCGGTAGCCTGAAAATCGACGGCCAAGACGTGCGCGACATCACACAAAAAAGCCTGCGTGAACAAATCGGCGTGATCCCGCAAGACACGGTGCTGTTCAACGACACGGTTGGATATAACATCGCCTATGGCCGCCCTGACGCGACCCACGCCGAAGTGATAGAGGTTGCCAAGGCTGCCCAGATCCACGACTTCATCATGTCGCTTCCCGATGGCTATGACGCCATCGTGGGCGAACGTGGTTTGAAACTGTCGGGCGGCGAAAAACAACGTGTCGGCATCGCGCGAACCCTTCTTAAAAACCCGCCGATCCTTCTGCTAGACGAGGCGACCTCGGCGCTTGATTCCGAAACCGAGCAGGGCATTCTAGATTCCCTCAAAAGTATGGGGGAGGGGCGCAGCGTTATCACTATCGCGCACCGTCTATCCACTGTTGTCCACGCTGACCGGATCATCGTCCTTGAAAAGGGCCATGTAACCGAAGAAGGCACACACGACGAATTGCTCGCGAAGCACGGGCGGTATGCTTCTATGTGGGCGCGTCAGGCTGCTGATAGCGAATTGGAAGAAACGGCTTAACT
>CALCGO010000296.1 GCA_937901055.1 uncultured Rhodobacterales bacterium | reverse complement strand
GGTCATACGCGGCGACAAGGCGGCATAGGGGTCCTGAAAGATCAGCTGGGCCCGTTTGCGATAATCCTTGAGTTCGGCAGGCGTCATTTTTTCAAGATCATACCGGACTTCGCCGTCGTCATAGACTGCGCCGCCCCTTGCGATTTTCGTGGCATTCAACAATGCCCGACCTAACGTGGTCTTGCCGGACCCACTTTCGCCGACGACTCCAAAGAACGAGCCCCTTGGAATATCAACGGATATCCCATCGACTGCCTTTAGGATTTTGGGCTTGAAAAATCCGCCCCCGATGTTGAATTCGACCGCCAAGTTCTTGGTGGAAATAAGATTGTCAGTCATCCCTAAGCCTCCGTTGCGAAAAGATGACAGGCCACTGCGTGATCTGGATTTTTTTCCCGCCACTCAGGGATATTGACTGTGCAGGTTTCACCAACAACCTTTCCGCATCTGGTGTTGAACACACACCCCGTAGGCCGTTCAAGAGGCGAAGGAATATCGCCAGGAATAGGCACCAACGGCGATTCAAGATCATCCATTTTGGGCAACGCATCCAGCAGGCCTTGAGTGTAGGGATGTGCCGGATTGCGGATAACATCACGCACGGGACCTTTTTCAATCATCCGGCCAAGATACATCACAGCCACTTTGTCAGCGGTCTGTGCAATCACGCCAAGGTCATGGGTGATAAAGATGATCCCCATCATAAACTCGGACACCAATTCGCGCATCAAGTCGATAACCTGCGCCTGGATTGTGACATCCAGCGCCGTTGTCGGCTCATCCGCGATCAGAAGTTTGGGCTTGGTTGACAGCGCCATCGCAATCATCGCGCGCTGCCTCATACCACCCGACAGTTCAAAGGCATATTGATCAAACCGGGCTGAGGCATCAGAAATACCGACGCGGTCCAACATTTCAATCGACAGTTCTTTGCACTGTGTCTTTGACATGTCCGTGTGCAACAAAAGCTGTTCGACCATCTGTTTGCCAATGGAAATGGCCGGTGCAAAGCTGGCCATCGGTTCTTGGAAAATCATCGAAATCGCGCCGCCACGTACAACGTTGCGCTGCTTTTGGGATGTGAGTTTCAGCACATCCAGCGATACATCTTTGGTGTTCAACAGGATCTTGCTTTCGGGCGCATAGACTGCGTTGCCAGCATTCAGATACATCAGCGACTTCGCCGTCACCGATTTACCTGATCCGCTTTCGCCGACCAGCCCCATGACTTCGCCAGGCATCACGGTAAAACTAACATCATCAACCGCAGTGATCCGACCTTCGTCAGTGTCAAATTGCAGCGTTAGATTTTGGACATCAATCAGTGGTTTCATTTCTTGGAATCCGAATAAGGGTCAGCTGCGTCACGCAAGCCATCGCCGACGAACACAAAGGCCATGACAAGTGCGACGAAGAAAAGAACCGGGATAAAGTACCATTGGTAATTGAGCAGAACGTCCGCTTTGGTGACGTTTTGCAGCATAACACCCAATGAGTTCACAGGGTCCTTCAGCCCCAACCCGATAAAGCTAAGACCGGTTTCGGTCAGCACCATGTAGGGGAATGAGATCACCAGATCGACAATGATATAACTGGTGAAGCTGGGTAAAAGGTGGCGCCGGATGATGTGGGACGATGATGCGCCACACAGCTGAGCCGCCAGCACATATTCCTGATTTCGTTCCGTCAACAAATGGGTCCGCACACGGCGCGCCAACGTCGGCCAACCGATCAAACCTAGAATAATCGCGATCATGAAAAACCGTTGCTCTGAGGTCCATTCAGTTGGCACAAAGGCTGCCACGGACATCACCAACGGGATCGCAGGGATCGTTCGCACCGCGTCCGTTACCATCTGGATCACGCTATCCAGCCTGCCCCCGTAATAGCCGGACACCCCTCCTATGATCAGGGCGAGCACAAAGGATATCAAAACCCCGAGCGTGCCGATTTGAAGCGATGTGAAAATCGCATGCAGCGTCCGAGAGAAGATATCTTTGCCAGCACTGTCGGTGCCAAACAGGTGTATCATTTTTTCGTCGCCTTGGAGACCAAAGAGATGCGTATCCATCGGAATTACTCCGAACAGATCAAACTCTGAGCCTTCTACGAAAAACGCGATGTAGTGGCGGATATCTTCGTTTGGCTCCTCAACCCAACGGAAATTGGTTTCAGCCGACCTCGTGCGTTCGACCCCGTGGATGAAGGGACGCAAGGAACAGCCGTTCTTGTCGCAGAACTGCGGGATTTGTGGCGCACCATTCAGATAGTCGCGATCCCGCCCTGCAATTGTCGGATCATATGGCGAAAGTGCGGGCGCGAGAATGCCAATCACAATGATAAAGACTAGCACGCCAGCAGCAATCATGGCCGCACGTTGTTTTTTGAACCGGGCCCAAATCAATTGACTTTGCGATGCGGTAAAGTAGGTCTCTTTGTCCTGCTGTAGGCTTTTCATTGTTTTCGCGCTCATGCCAGCTACCTCAAGATGCTCTTGCGGATCCGTGGATCCATGATGGCAAGAAGAATGTCAGTCAGAAAATTTAGCGTGACGATGGATGCCGTCAGCAAAAAGATGATGGCGCCCGCAAGCTGCTGATCGTTGGACTTTGCCAAAGCATCAATCAGAAGCGACCCAGCCTCGGACAGCGTCAGAATAAGTGCGACGATCGGCAGTTCGTTGAACACACGGTTCAGATCAAAACCCAAGGAATTCACAATCGGAGCTAATGCGTGCCGCGCCGGATAGCGCCACAGCAATTTTGCTCCATATAAACCGCGTGCTTTAGCCGCCGTCACATAAAGCTTTCCGATCTCGTCAGACATCAATGCGCGAACGGTTTGTAAAGCAAACGCGGTCGCCGACCAGCCAAGGATAAAAATGGGCAACCATGCATGTTTGAGCAGGTCAACGAACTTGGCCCATGACCAATCTGCGTCGCGATACTCAGCCGAAAACAGCCCCGTTAGAGTTTCGCCGAAATAGACCGTCGCGACCAACATAATCATCAACGCCAACAAGAAGTTTGGCATTGCCAGGCCGAGGTAGCTGAAGATCCGAAGGCTGTTGTTCAAAACCGCATTGCGGGAAGATGCCGCGATGATGCCAACCGGAACAGCAATGGAATAAGCCAGAAGCAGTGATGACATGGCGATCGCCAAGGAAATCCAGAACTTCGCACCCAAAAGATCTGCAATATTGACGCGCAGAATACAGCTGTCGCCAAAATCGCCTTGGAAGGCGCCCACGACCCAGGTGCTCCAGCGGGTGATGAAAGGTCGGTCCAGCCCGAGGCGGACACGTTCGCTTTCGATGTCTGCGATTGAAATCGCGACCCCCTGCGTCTGTTTGTAAGATAGATAACGTTCTGCACAATCACCGGGAACCAGTTCCATCAGTGAAAAGACAACGAATGAAACGATTAACAGCGTGATGAAAGCCATTGCCGCGCGCATTAGCGCAAATCGTCCAAATTGCAGCATGCCCTGACCCCTCAGTCGTCATTCTTAGTTCATAGAAAAATCACAGGCGGACCATAGCCCGCCTGTGAAAACGTTAGATTATTCAGACAACCACCACTGGGTCGGGTTGTATGGGTAAGCCCGGTAGAAGTCGTAGCTTGTCGTCTTGAACTGAACCACGTTCTGCAGTGCGTTCGTATAGTAGGTCGGTGACGAAGATTTCACCGTACCGATGAACAACAGATTGGACGTCATGGCTTCGATGAGGCCATTGGCTGCGGCTGCCTGTGCGTCGGACCCCGGAGCGGAGACCTGCATGGCGTTCACATCATCAATCATACCCATGACGTAGGCAGGTGGTTCAACACCGTTCGCACCGCCACTATCGATCCACTCAGCCCACAGCATGCCGGTGCGCGCGTTAAAGTAGGTCGAGAATGGTGGAACGTGCAATTCGTTTGAGCCCATCGCAACACCCAATGGCGCACCTTGTGACCAAGACATCAGATCAAGCTGGTTTGCAGATTGCGCTGAACGGTACTCATCCGGTGTCACTTCTTTGATTACCGAAGCCACACCAACTTCAGCCCAGTTCTGGCCAGTAATTTCGATCAACTGCGACGAAAGTTCCTGAGTTGAGAATTGAATGTTGAGCACGAACGGATCACCATTTGGCAAATCGCGGTTGCCGTCACCGTCAGCATCTAAAAGACCCATCTCATCCAAGAGAGAATTTGCACGATCTACATCGTAGCCAATCTCATGGCTTTCCCACGCAGGATCTGCAAACTGAGGATAAGGCGAGAACGTAGTATACTGTGTCGGAACCCCGAGACCAAAGAACACAACCTCGTTGATTTCATCACGGTTCATCGCAATGGACATGGCCGTCCGGAAACGCAGATCACCAAAGACTTCACGCTTTGCGAGGTCTTCTGATGTGACGTTGAACGCAAGCACTGGGAACGAAATTCCAGGGTTTACGTCGACGGAGTAGTTGCCACTTTCTGCGTTATCCAAAAGCACCGGCAGCATATCCAGTGTGACCGACTGGGATTTGTAGGTCACGCCACCGTTGATCAATGTCAGCGTCCGAACTTCTGTGTCTGGCACATAACGTTCGTCTTGCTCGTTGATGTATGGCAGTTGGTTACCCGCTGTGTCCACTTGGTGGAAATATGGGTTTGCGACCAGATGACGGCCTTCGGTGTTTTCAGCAACAATGATGTGGCTTTCCAACGTCGGCATGGTGTCGGCTGGAAGATTGCCAACTTCATTTGGACGAATGAACATCATCGTTGGTGTATCAGTCCAATCGGAGCTCCCGAAATAGGCCTTAACCACTTCGTAGCCGTTTTCAAATCCAGCAGCCTGCGCAAGCGCGTCAGCGTCTGGGTTGATTTCCGGGTGGAACTGGCCAAGGAAGTGTACCGGCTGGAACGGCTGGATAAAGCTGGACGTGAAGGTTTCAATCAGACCAGGCTTTGGCGCGGCAAGATCAAACACAACTGTTGTGGCATCAGGTGCCGTTACCGTCATCGGTTCACCACCTGCAAGCGCATAGTCTTTGGCGTTCTCGATGACATTGGAATCCATCATCAAGTTATTGTACCAGAACAAGACGTCAGCTGATGTGAAATCAGCGCCGTCAGACCACTTGTGGCCCGCGCGCAGTGTCACTGTAAACTGAGTGAAATCGTCGTTCCAAGCCCAAGCTTTGGCGACATTGGGGACAATTGTCTCAAGGTCGGTCGAATAGCGGAACAATGTTGTATGGCGAACTGACAAAAAGTCCGACGTGCCAGATTCTGTCGCGTTCGAGAGCGCGTTAAACGTGCCGCCGTATTCGCCAATCGACGCGAAAGGAACAATGACCAATGGCTCATCTGGGAGGCGATCTGCAACAGGCGGCAAGTCAGCATTGCCACGGATTTGGCTGTTCAATGCGGCGATGGACGGGTTTTCGGAAAAAACCATTTCGCAGGACGCAGCATCCTGTAGCGCGGCTAGCTCAAATTGGTTCGGATATGCACCAGCGCTGATGCCTTGCATGTCTTCAACCGTAATGGCGGGGCAATCGGCTAGCGCAAAGGTTGGTAAGACCGCGCTAATGACACCAGTTAAAATTAACTTTTTCATGTGACCTCCTGTCAGTTTCTTTGTGAGTCAAAGGGCAGCCTTTAGGTGGCACAACATGTCCCATCTTAGGTTGTAAAATCCCCCGACCGTATCCTTTGAAGCACCGAAGCGCCGCAAATCCGTCTTAAGTCTTGAACACTACATTCATATGACACTCTTTTTCCCTGCTAAGGCACAAGGGATGAGATGGAAAACAGTGTTAACACAAACACAATCACAAAAGCATAAAAACATTCAAATGCAAACATAAAATGAGGGATTTTTTGTGGTTTTATGTGAATTTAATTTGCAAGCCTAAAAATTGTCGGGTAATGATTTTTTACGGACAGCAGTTTTTACCTGACCTAAATGAAAATCAAGGCGGGTCTTGCCGCTTAAAAGTGCTATAAAAACGAAGTTCAACTCAAATTCTAAAAGGTGTTGCATGGCCAAGCAACAAAACGTTTTGTTCATTACGATTGACCAACTTCGGGCAGACTGCTTAATCGGTGGGCTCGCTGAACATGTGGACTTGCCTAATATGCGGGCATTCATGACCGAAGGCGTCACGTTCGCGCGTAATTTTTCGGTGGCGAATCCCTGTGGTCCGTCACGGGCCTCGATGTTGACCGGTCAATACGCGATGAACCACAGATCTGTTCGCAACGGCACACCCCTACGCCATGACACACCAAGCATCGCAAGTGAGATGCGCAAGGCGGGCTATCTCCCGATGTTGTTTGGCTACACGGACACCAGCCAAGACCCGCGCGCCTTTAACAGCAACGATCCAGCGCTCAAGTCTTATGAATACCCGATGCCCGGTTTTCACGAAGTGACCGAAATGCGTTTGGAAACCTCATTTCCTTGGCGATCACATCTTAAGAACGCGGGATATGAATTTGATAACTATTTGGACGTCTACAAACCCGTTGCACCAAATGGTGGCGCACCAAAGCTTAATAATCCGGCTTTCTATGCGGCCGAACACAGTGACACTGCATTCCTGACAAACAGTTTTCTCGACAACATGAGCGCTTACAGCGATCAAAACTGGTTTGCCCACCTGACCTATATCCGACCGCATCCACCACTGGTCGCCCCCGCGCCTTACAACGCCATGTATGATCCGGCTAAGTTGCCGCTTCCCACGCGCGAGCAAAGCGTGGAACACGAAATGGCCAAGCATCCGTTCTTGGGGGCCATTGATCCATCGCTTGCAATCGCCGGCACCGTCGTTGGTTTTGATGATGTCGCCGCGACAGACGAGAACATTCAAACGCTCAGATCAGTGTACCTTGGCCTCGCAACAGAGGTTGATCATCACATCGGGCGGGTCATTCAATTCCTGAAAGACACGGATCAATACGACACAACTTTGGTCGTGATCACCGCGGATCATGGCGAATTGTTGGGTGATCATTTCGGCTGGGGCAAGATGAGCGTCTATGACGCCGCTTTCCGAACGCCGTTGATGATACGCATGCCAGGGCTGACAAATGCGGGTGCACGCATCAACGCAATCACCGAGTCCGTAGATATAGCACCGACGATCCTTGATTGGATTGGCGCAGATATCCCGAATTCCATGGATGGGCGATCGCTGATGCCAATCTTGCAAGGCGCACCACCCGACGATTGGCGCAGCTATAGTTTTTCAGAACTGGACTTTGGCAAAAGCAGTGAACCAAATCCGCGACAACGTGCCCTTGGCACAACGGCAAGCGAATCTTGCTTTTGCGTCCTGCGCGATGACCGGTTCAATCTTGTTGAATTTGCCGCCGACCTGCCACCCATGTTGTTTGACCGACAAAGCAATTGGGAGTCTGAAAACGTGGCGGACAAGCCTGAATATGTCCAAGACATGATGCGGCTCACACGACAATTGCTCAGGCACCGGATGCGCAATGCAGACCACACCCTGTCGTTGTTTGAAATCACCAACGATGGTCCAAAAATGACCAAGCGATACACCTAACTTGGTGGATCGCTTGGGTATTATTTAAGTCTTTGAAATTAAATTCAATTATTCTCAGACTATGTTAAGCAAAAGCTAGGTGGTGTTCTCTTTGATCATCTCAATCGGGTTGCCGCCCGTGCTCGGGTTGATGTTGTCAGACAAATTCTAACACGTTTCAAAGTACCACGATCACACAAATCTATGAAGCGCAGATTTGAAACCACTCTATGAGAGCGGCACTGCGTTTTTGCTTATAAGTCTGTCTGCTTTCTA
>CALCGO010000295.1 GCA_937901055.1 uncultured Rhodobacterales bacterium | reverse complement strand
ATCAACCCGAGCAACGCCACGCGTATCCGTTGGAAGAAAAGGCTCAAGGCGTTGAGAAGTGGCTCGGGAAATTTGAACAACGGGGATAAGTGGATTTTCAGCCTGTAACCGGCATGCTTTGCCCATCACAGGAGAATCACTATGCCCCGACGCCCTCGTCGCAATCACACTTCCGCCTTCAAATCGAAAGTCGCCCTTGCAACCGTTCGCGGTGAGAAGACCATGAGTGAGCTCGCCCAGCAGTTCGATGTTCATCCCAACCAGATCAAGCTGTGGCGTGATCAGTTGCTGGAGGGTGCTGCCGACCTGTTCGGGCGTGAGAGCAAGTCATCCAAGCCGGAGCCTGCCGTTGATGTGAAGACCCTTCACGCTAAGATCGGCGAACTGACACTGGAGAACGATTTTTTAGAAGGAGCGCTCACCAAGGCGGGGTTGCTGGGCGCAAAAAGATGATCGACCGCAAGCACGAACTCTCTGCCACCCGGCAGGCCAAAGCGCTCGGTATCAGCCGAGGCAGCATCTATTATCTGCCGCGCCCAGTGTCGGCTGCCGATCTTGCCTTGATGCGGCGGGTCGATGAGCTGCATCTCGACTATCCGTTTGCCGGAAGCCGCATGCTGCAAGGCTTGCTGCGCGGTGAAGGACACAAGGTTGGCCGGTTGAAAGTCCGCAATCTCATGAAGCGTATGGGTATTGAGGCTATCTACCGCCGTCCTAACACCTCAAAGCCCGCACCCGGCCATAAGATTTATCCTTACCTGTTGCGCACCTTGCCTGTGACGCGGCCCAATCAGGTCTGGGCCATGGATATCACCTACATTCCCATGGCGCGCGGCTTTGTTTATCTGGCCGCCGTGGTTGATTGGTACAGCCGCAGAGTTCTGTCCTGGCGGCTTTCCATCACCCTGGAAACGGACTTCTGCATTGAGGCCGTGAACGAAGCACTCGCCCGGCACGGCAAGCCGGATATCTTCAACACCCCCTCTCGGGATATTGCTTCGCAATACCCTGCCGGGCAGTGGACCAGGGCAGCCAGTTCACGTCCATCGACTTTATCAAGGTGCTGAAGAACGCAACCATCGCCATCTCCATGGACGGCAAAGGCGCCTGGCGGGACAATGTCTTCGTCGAGCGCCTGTGGCGAACGATAAAATATGAGGAGGTCTACCTGCACGCCTACCGTGACGTTCCCGAAGCCCGCGCCGGCATCGGACAATATCTGGGCTTCTACAATACCAAACGTCCACATTCATCGCTTGACGGACAAACACCAGATCAGGCCTACTTCAATGCGCTGACGCCAATCAAGGCGGCGGCATAACAAGGGCTGGGATCCACTTATAAAACCAGACCCCGTTGTTCAAATTTCCCGAGCCACTTCTTTTGGGCACCTAAAAGCAGATCGTAATGGTTTCGTCAGAAAATCATGGCTGCAGCGTATTAAACTGCTACCGGAAATTGGCGCCCCAACGCCTATCAAAAAGCACCGCACTTGCAGCTTAGAGCAATCCGAACCACACTATTGGCGTTGGTAAGGTTATTACCACGTGTGTTTTGGCTGAAATCTTGGCCG
>CALCGO010000294.1 GCA_937901055.1 uncultured Rhodobacterales bacterium | reverse complement strand
CGGCCTATCACAACGGTCTTGCTGCCGAAGATATTGCGGTTCGGCTATACGAGGCGCAACAAGGCCGCGTTCTGGAACGCCGCTGGAAAAGGCGTTCGGGCGAGATTGATTTGATCGTATCGCTTGGCGGGCGGATCGTGTTTGTAGAAGTTAAGGCACGCAAAACACTGGATGCCGCCGCCTTTTCCCTATCGACCAAACAAATGGAACGTATGTTCAACGTCGCGCAGCTTTATCTTGCCGAAAGTGGTGCGGGGCTGAACGCCGAAACGCGCTTTGATATGGTCTTGGTGGACCGACAGGGCGGAACGGAAATTCTGGAAAATGCGCTGGCGGTGGGTTGGTAGGGTTGAATCCCGCCCGTCAGTGGTCCAAGTCAGTATAAACAACAAAGGAATTCGCTCATGTCCCTTAAAATTGCTTTCCAGATGGACCCTATTGAAGATGTGAACATCGACGGGGACAGCAGTTTCCGGATTGCCGAGGAAGCGCAAGCGCGTGGGCACGAGCTGTTCTACTACACGCCCGACAAGCTGGCCTATCAAGAAGGTCGCGTAACCGCGCGCGGATGGCCGGTAACAGTGCGCCGCGAAAAGGGCAATCATTTCACGCTGGGCGAGGAACAAGAGATTGATCTTGCCGATTGGGATGTCGTCTGGCTGCGCCAAGACCCGCCGTTCGACATGGGCTATATCACCAGCACCCATTTGCTGGATTTAATCCACCCCGAAACGCTGGTCGTGAACGACCCGTTCTGGGTGCGGAACTACCCCGAAAAACTGCTTATGCTGGAATTTCCTGACCTTATTCCGCCGACAACAATCGCGCGTGACCTTGATACGTTGAAGGCGTTCAAGGACAAGTATCACGACATCATTCTGAAACCTTTGTATGGCAACGGCGGGGCTGGCGTGTTCCGCCTGACACCGGATGATCGCAACCTAAATTCGCTGCACGAACTGTTTACGGGCATGAATAACGAGCCCCTGATCGCCCAGAAATTTCTGCCGGATGTGGCAGCTGGCGATAAACGGGTGATCCTGATTGACGGCGTTGGAGTTGGCGCGATCAACCGCGTTCCAGCAAAGGGCGAAACGCGCTCCAACATGCACGTCGGTGGACGGCCGGAGAAGGTAGAGATGACAGCGCGAGATTTGGAGATTTGCGAGCGCATCGGCCCATTGTTGCGTGAAAAGGGTCAGATTTTCGTTGGAATCGACGTGATTGGCGGCAATTTGACCGAGATTAACGTGACCTCGCCGACGGGGATTATGGAGCTGGATCGGTTTGACGGAATTAACGTATCCGCAATGATTTGGGACGCGATTGAGGGGCGGATTGCGCTTTAGTCGCAGCCGCCATCAAAACTCTCGGAAGAAACGGCTGCTTCGAGCCCAAAGCGCACGTCAATGTTGTCCAACTGCTCCTTCAACGAAGCATCAGATACGCTCCGACCAAAAGCAGTGCACATGCCAAAAGTCGGGTTAAGTCAATACTTCGTGCGGCCACATCGAAAAGTCCAAAATGATCGATTACCATTCCTGCCAGGAGCTGACCCACTACAATTAGCGTGATAGCAGAAGTTGCGCCCATTTTCGGGATGGTTTGACTAATCGACAAGTATAGAACTAGTCCAAAGACGCCACTCCCGAGCATATACCAAGGTAGACTGCGCCACTCATTTATGTTTTCCCCGCCTCGAGAGATTAACAGCACAAGTGAGGCAGCCGCTCCACTCACATGGACAATTAGACTTCCAGCTGCTCCGCCCACTCGATGCCCCATTGCTCCAGCAATGGGTGCTTGAACACCGACAGCGATTCCCCCAATAAGGCCGATGCCTGCGATCAATAGTGTTTCCAGCATAGTGTTTCCCTCGCAAAATGGTTTTCTTCACCTTATTGAAGTCTAATCGAATTCGGAAGAACTGTTCGACACCGATGGCAGCTTCGTCCGCATGGTCAACGGTCAGTGCCCAAATAGAATTCAGCCCAACTGCACCAATTTGGCACGGCAAAACCGACGTTCGGGTGAAACCCGCGCCTTTACGTCTGAAATGTCTCGGGGAGGCCAGTTTGGCCATGAATTCGGACGATCCGGTTTAAAAACCATCCTGTTCTGACCGAGGTCAGGCGTATCGCGCTAAATACCCATCCCCAAGCTGTTGCTGACATAACCGGTTGAAAGCCGGTGCAACGGATGGGCAGTTTAGGGTCTGCGTGTTGCGGAAAACGCA
Source organism: uncultured Rhodobacterales bacterium (assembly GCA_937901055.1). Taxonomy (GTDB): domain Bacteria; phylum Pseudomonadota; class Alphaproteobacteria; order Rhodobacterales; family Rhodobacteraceae; genus NORP23. The sequence continues at coordinate 29,468 of CALCGO010000294.1, read as the reverse complement.
ACTGTATTCGAAATGCTTTAGCGCGATAAACCTACGGGTTGTTAGTCCGCCTCGCTCAGTATCAAATCTTATACGCGATAATGGTTAATAAATGGTGTGGATTTACACGGGTGGGCGGTACGCTGCGTGTATTACCTCGATTTCCCCAAACCCGACACTGCAATAAATCCCGCGTGCAACGTCGTGCGCGTCGGCGTGCATTACCAACGTGATATCCGGATGCGCTGCCAACCCGTGGTTGGAAACGTGGGCAACCATCGCACGGCAAATACCTTGGCGCCGATGTTCTGGCGCGGTTTCGACGGATTGGAAGCGCCCTACGTCTTCGTCAAAAAACAGACCCAGATCAGCAACCAGTTCATTGCCTTTAAACGCACCCCACCAATCGCCGAGACCTTGTTCGGACATCTTGCGATAATTTGCAAATATCGCCTCTTTATAGCGGCGGTACTCTTCCAGCGGGATTTGCGGAAAACCATCGCGGGTTTGGGCGTCGATCACGGCCAGCCACTCGGCATCCGTGCGAATTTCGCGGAAGTCCACGCCGTCAGGTGCGGGTTTGTCGCTGTGAACGGATCGCGTGGCCAGAACCGAGGTTTCATCAATCGTAAACCCGGCCTGTTTGAATTCTTCAAGCGCGGCGGGGTCCGGCGCGTCACTCGGCAGCCATTGGAACGTGTGGTGACGCACGGCGGGATAGGGTGCGAAAACGGCCTCGAACCGTGTCATCCATCGGGCGAAATCCCCTACCGCAGGTGGCGTTGGGTACAACATATAATTTCCGAAAAAGTAGTCAGGGTTGTTCGGCGTTCGCACAGACATGCAATCGCCCAGATCAGTCGTAATCCCTTCAAATTTATGAAAAATGAAATCGGATTGTATGCCCTTCGAAGTGATTTCCATATGTCGGCCCTAACGAAAAGTTGTTCTGCATGTGCCAGATAGGCCGCGACGAACGTCCATGTCCAGCGTTATGCTGCGGGTGAAGGAGCGCTTTGCATGAAGTTTATTCCAACGATATTGGTCGCGCTGGCGATAGGAACAACAGCCTTGGCGCAGGAGCCGAACCACCTTCTGGGGCAGGACTCCCCTTACTTGCAACAGCATCTTTATAACGAAGTGGACTGGTATCCTTGGGGCGAGGAGGCGTTGGCAAAGGCGCGCACCGAAAACAAACCGATATTCCTGTCGATCGGGTATTCGTCCTGTCATTGGTGTCACGTGATGGAGGAGGAGAGTTTCGAGAGCAAAGCCATAGGGGCATTTATTAATGAATATTACGTTTCCATTAAAATTGATCGCGAACAGCGTCCTGATCTTGATGAACAATTCATGTTGGTTACCCAATCCTTAACGGGTGGTGGAGGCTGGCCAAACTCGGTCTTTCTAACTAGCAACGCTGACCCGTTTTATGCGGGCACGTATTATCCGCCTGACACGTTCCTTAGCATTCTGCGCCAGATTAACGATGCGTGGCGGGCGGATAGCGTTGGCCTAAGTGCCAATGCTGCCGAATTTAGCGCGTTGATCCGCGACTACATGAACAGTTCCGCAGCGGCCAAGGATTTAACGCCTGAAGCCGTACGTGCGGCGGCTAACGAAATATTAACAGAGATTGACGAATTCAACGGCGGGCTTGGGGTTTCACCCAAATTCCCACGAGAATCGACTTTCCTGTTCCTGCTGGATCAAGCGAACCGTGATGGCGATGCTGAAATGCTGGGCGCTGTCTTGGGTGCGCTGGACGGAATGCTGATGGGCGGTATACACGACCATGTCGGGGGTGGTTTCCATCGTTATTCCACAGATCCCGAATGGCACGTGCCGCATTTTGAAAAGATGTTGTATAATCAGGCTTTGATCGGTCGATTGCTGGTGCGCGCATGGGCGATTACTGGCGAGGCGCGATATCGTCGCGCTGCGGAACGGACCTTCGATTATGTGCTGCGCGAAATGCGGGATCCGGCTGGCGGGTTTTATTCGGCGCAGGATGCGGACTCGATTGATGCTGATGGCAAACTGGAGGAAGGCGTGTTTTATGCGTGGACTCCGGCAGACGTTCGGGCAGTTTTGGGTGCCGATGCGGCCTATGTGATTGAGGCGTTCAATATTACCGAAGACGGAAATTTCGACGGGTCCAATTCGATTCATTTGACGGGTCCGGCAGACTTCAACCGCCTAGATCCATTGCTGGAACGGATGCGCATGGCGCGGTTGCAACGCCCGGTGCCGTTCAAGGATCGCAAAGTCTTGGTATCGTGGAACGCGGCGATGATCGAGACCCTCGCCGAAGCGGGGTATGTGTTTGATCGGTCGGCTTATTACGATGCGGCTGCGCAGGCGGCAAACTTCATTCTGTCGGACATGCTGTCTGGCGATGATCTGTTACGGGTTAGTATCGACGGAAAGGCGCGGATTGATGGGCAGTTGGCGGATTACGCCGGATTGGGTTTGGCGTTGCTGGCGTTGCATGATTACGGGTCGGGTACAGATTGGTTGGCAGATGCGGACCGTATGGCAGCAGCGGTTTCGACGCGGTTTGGCAAACAAGGTGGCGTGTATCGCATGACTGAAACGGTCGAGGGTATGGGAGCCTTCTATCCGATTGACGATTCCGAAATTCCTTCTGGGAACGCGTTGGCTTTAAACCTGCTGGCGGGAATGGGAACGCGGATGGAAGCCCCGCTTTACACCCAACAAGCGTTGGAACTGGCGGCGGCACTGTCGGCCAATGCGTTGGCCGCGCCAGAGGTTCGAGGGTACACGTTGATCGGCTCGCAAGCGTTGACGCTGGGGGCGACGGGGAATGTGCGCTCGGTTGCCAGTGGGGCGGTGCGGGTGGTGGCGGATTTTGATCGGGCAGCGGGGACTATTACAGTGGGGATCAAGGTTAAGGACGGCTGGCATGTGAACGCGCATGAACCGTTGGAGGACTACTTTATCCCGACCGATTTGACCGTTGGGGGTGTTTCGATTGATGCCTATCCCGAACCGCTGTTCAAGACGTTGACGTTTAATGATGAATTGCTGGCGCTATACGAAAGTGAGTTGGAGTTGGTTGGGGCCATTCCCGACACGCTTCCGGCTGTCGCTGTGCTAACTATTCAGGCGTGTAGTAACGAAATTTGCCTGCAGCCTGAGGAGGTTCGCTTTACGCTTTGGTAGAACGCAAGAACACCTGAACATCCGCGACATTGGTGCCCGTCGCGCCAGTCATCAGCAAATCTCCGGCGGCTTTTAGCGCGGCGTAGCTGTCGTTATTTGCCAGCAAGGCTTCGGGGCTTTCACCTGCATCGCGAATGCGTTGCGCTGTGTGTTTGTCAACAATTCCACCGGCAGCATCGGTCGGGCCATCGCGCCCATCCGTGCCACCACTAAGGAAAAGCCAATCGCCAAGGTCTGCATTTTCGGCCAACATCGCGACGCGCAGGGCTAGTTCTTGATTGCGCCCGCCTTTGCCGTTTCCGCGAATGGTCACCGTGGTTTCTCCGCCAAAAATCAGCGTTTCAGCGGAGTTCTGCATCGCAGATTGAATGATAAACTTCGCAGCATCCTCGACGTCGCCGGTTAACGAATTGCTAACAATTGCTCCATCACCAGAAGCCACTTGCATAGCGTGCAGGCTGTGGCCGTTCGAACCGATGAGAATGTTTTCCGAGCGTGCTGGCTCCGTCTCTGGGGCGTTAACCTTTAGGTAATCTTGCACAGACGTTGGCATCAGATCGAACACATTAAGGCTTGTTAACAACTCCCACGCAGCGGCAGGTGTGGCAATCGGGGCAACCGTCGGGCCGCTGGCAATAACGCGCAAATCGTCGCCAATAACGTCGGATAGAATATAGCTGTGCAATTTCGCAGGGACGGCAAGACCGGCCATGCCGCCACCCTTTAGGCGCGATAACTGCTGACGTACCATATTCATTTCGGTGATATCCACACCTGCACCTAGCAAGATGCGACTGACCTCGGCTTTGTCGGTTAGGCTAACGCCTTCAACGGGTGCTGGTAGCAGGGCCGAACCTCCGCCACTTATCAACGCCAATACCACATCGTCCGTCGTTGTCGTTTGCAGCAGCTCGATGACGGCTTGGCCAGCGGTCTCTCCGCTTTCGTCGGGCACGGGATGCCCTGCGGCCATAACAACGCAATGCTTAATATCGCGGACGTTCTCGTAATTCGTAACCGCGATCGCTTCAAATTTTGCGCCATTTGGCAGGTTGGCGATTGCCTCTTCGATCATTGAACAGGCGGCTTTGCCGATGCTGATCAGGATATATCGCCCAGCTATTTCGGGCAAATCGGCCAGATGTGGGCGGAGCGCTTGCGCGGGGTCGGCGGCTTTCACCGCAGCCTCGAACAACCGGACCGCCCGTTGGCGCATCAGAAAAACGCCTGAAGGCCGGTTTGGGCGCGACCCAGAATAAGCGCGTGAACGTCGTGCGTACCCTCGTAGGTGTTAACCGTTTCAAGGTTCAGCATGTGGCGCATGATCTGGAAGTCTTCGGAAATACCGTTGCCGCCGTGCATATCACGAGACATGCGTGCGATATCCAGCGATTTGCCACAGTTGTTGCGTTTAACCATAGAGATCATTTCAGGCGCAGCACGACCTTCATCCATCAGACGACCAACGCGCAAGCTGGCTTGCAAGCCCAATGTGATTTCGGTTTGCATGTCGGCCAATTTCTTTTGGAACAGTTGGGTTTGTGCCAATGGTTTGCCGAACTGTTTGCGGTCCAACCCGTATTGACGGGCGGAGCGCCAGCAGAATTCGGCAGCGCCCAGTGCACCCCAACTGATGCCGTAACGTGCGCGGTTAAGACAGCCGAACGGGCCTTTCAAGCCTTCAACATCTGGCAAAATCGCATCTTCGGGGATTTCGACATTTTCCATGACGATTTCACCAGTGATCGAGGCGCGAAGTGATAGTTTCCCACCGATTTTCGGGGCGGACAGGCCCTTATTGCCTTTGTCTAAAATGAACCCTCGAATTTTGCCATCGTGCGCGTCAGATTTTGCCCAAACGACAAATACATCAGCCACTGGCGAGTTTGAAATCCACATCTTGGAGCCGTTCAGAACGTATCCGCCCTGCACCTTCGTTGCACGGGTTTTCATGCCGTTCGGATCAGAACCCGCATCAGGTTCCGTCAGGCCAAAACAGCCGATCCATTCGCCGGACGCCAGTTTAGGTAGGTATTTCATACGCTGTTCTTCGGAACCGTAGGCGTAGATCGGGTACATCACCAGCGAGGATTGCACCGACATCATGGAACGATAGCCACTGTCGACTTTTTCAATCTCGCGCGCAATCAGGCCGTAAGCCGTGTAGCTTGACCCGATGCCGCCGTATTGTTCGGGAACGGTTACGCCTAAAAGGCCCATCTCGCCCATTTCGGCGAAAATGCCGGGCTCGAAGCTTTCTTCGCGATAGGCTTCGATAATGCGCGGGGCGAGTTTTTCCTGTGCGTAAGCCGATGCCGCATCACGCAACATGCGTTCTTCGTCAGTTAACTGATCGTCTAGCAAAAACGGGTCTTCCCAGTTGAAGCTGGACAAGGAGGGTTGTTCTTTGGCTTTAAGGGGCGCTTTGGTCATTATGGATTCCTGTTTTCTGGGCCAAGTTTAAAATTATATTGGCTGGAATTTTCCTGCACTGCAATAGGCGTATTTCGTAGTAACCCAGCGTATGTATACAATTGCATCCGAAAAAAGGTTTCCTATCGGAAACTTTATTGTTATGACGGATGCAGATGATTCATTTTAGGGCGGATTTACCGATGACTGAACCACAGAAAACTCCTCTTTATGATCTGCATGTTGAGCTTGGCGGCAAAATGGTTGATTTCGCCGGCTGGATGATGCCCGTGAACTATGCGCTTGGCGTTGCTGGCGAACATAAACAGTGCCGCGAAAAGGCTGCGTTGTTTGATGTGTCCCACATGGGTCAGGTGGAGTTACGTGGCGAAAATGTCGCGGGAAAACTGGAAACGATTGCACCTTCCGCTTTCACTATGCTGCCAGTTGGCAAGGCGCGGTACACGTTTTTCACCAACCCTGATGGCGGGATTATGGATGACCTGATTGTATCGAACGCGGGTGATTACTTTTATGTAGTGGTTAACGCGTCGATGCGGGATCAGGATATCGGGCATATGCGCGCCAATCTGGATGGTATCGAGGTGATTGAGCTGGACCGCGCCTTGATCGCGATTCAAGGACCGGCGGCTGAGGGCGTTGTTTCAGCAATTGCCCCAGCTGCGGCGGATTTGAAATTCATGGAATCGACCGTGACTGACCTTTTCGGCGCAGAGTGCCGGATTTCGCGGTTGGGCTATACGGGTGAAGACGGGTACGAGATTTCGATACCGACTGACCGAGTAGTGGATATCACGCGGGAATTTCTTAAGCATGACGATCTGGAAATGGCTGGATTGGGGGCGCGGGATAGTCTGCGCCTTGAGGCTGGGCTTTGTTTGTATGGCAACGACATCGACAATAGCACTTCGCCAGTAGAGGCGAACCTGACATGGGCCATGCAAAAGCGTCGCCGCGAGGAAGGTAGTTTTCCGGGCGCGGCGCGTATTCAGCGTGAATTGGCCGAGGGTCCGAGCCGCAAATTGGTTGGCATCAAACCTGAAGGTCGTGCCCCTGCGCGGCGTGGGGTTGAAGTCGCCGACAAGGACGGAAACGTTATTGGCGCGATCTCTTCGGGTGGATTTGGCCCTACCTATGGTGGTCCGGTTTCAATGGGGTATATTGCTGCTGAGTTTGCTGAAGCCGGAACGGAAGTTGACCTTCTTATTCGTGGCAAAGCGATGCCCGCAACTATCATCAAGCTGCCGTTTGTGCAGCAAAATTACAAACGCTAAACAGAGGTTTTGAAATGACGACTTATTACTCAGAAGAACATGAATGGCTTGAAGTTGACGGCGAAACCGCAACATTGGGTATTACCAAACACGCAGCCGAAGCGCTGGGCGAGGTGGTTTTCGTCGAGCTGAAAGAAGCGGGCGACACTTTCGACAAAGACGACGAAATCGGCGTAGTGGAAAGCGTTAAAGCTGCGTCTGAATTGTACGCTCCGCTGGCTGGTGAAATCACCGAAGCCAACACCACACTGGAAGACAACCCCGGTTCCGTGAATGAAGATCCAGAGGGCAACGCCTGGTTCTACAAGATCAAACTTGCCGATGTTAGCGAACTGGAATCGCTAATGGACGAAGCCGCTTACAAAGCTTTCATCGCCTAAAGGAATACGCGCATGCCTTTCGATCCTACCCCCTACCAGCCCTATGATTTCGCCAATCGTCGTCACATCGGGCCATCCCCCACTGAAATGAAGGAGATGCTGGACGTTATCGGGGTTGGATCGCTAGACGAGCTGATAGACCAGACGGTACCCACAGCCATTCGACAAGAGGGTGAGCTGACGCTGCAAGAGCCAATGTCGGAACGCGATGTGCTGCACCACATGCGTGAAGTCATCAAGAAGAACAAGGTTCTAACCTCGCTGATCGGCCAAGGGTATTATGGCACGATGACGCCACCGGTTATCCAGCGCAACATTCTGGAAAATCCGGCTTGGTATACGGCTTATACGCCTTATCAGCCCGAAATCGCACAGGGCCGGCTTGAGGCGTTGTTGAACTTCCAGACTATGGTTTCGGATTTGACAGGGCTTGAGATTGCGAATGCCTCGTTGCTTGATGAGGCGACAGCGGCGGCTGAAGCGATGACAATGGCGAAGCGGTCTGCAAAATCCAAGGCAAATGCGTTCTTCGTTGATGAAAACTGTCATCCACAGACGATTGATGTGATCAAGACGCGTGCCGAACCGCTGGGCATTGAAATCATCGTTGCGAACCCTGAAACAGAAATGGATCCAGCTTTGGTTTTCGGTGCAATTTTCCAGTATCCGGGGACGTACGGGCGTGTTCGCGATTTCACACCGTGTATCGAATCGCTTCATGCGGAAAAAGCTATTGCGATTATGGCTGCCGATATTCTGGCGCTGTGCCTGCTGAAAAGTCCGGGCGAGATGGGCGCCGATATTGCGATTGGTTCCACGCAACGCTTTGGTGTTCCGATGGGATATGGCGGACCGCACGCGGCATATATGGCGACGCGCGATAAGCTGAAACGCTCTATGCCCGGACGGATTATCGGGGTTTCGATTGATACGCGGGGCAACAAGGCTTACCGGCTGTCGCTGCAAACACGCGAACAACATATCCGGCGCGAAAAAGCGAATTCCAACGTCTGTACGGCGCAGGCTTTGCTGGCGGTTATGGCTTCGATGTATGCTGTTTTTTATGGTCCGGCTGGGCTGAAGGCGATTGCGCAATCGGTACATCGCAAAACGGCGCGCATGGCGAAGGGGCTTGAAAGCCTTGGTTTCAAGGTCGAGCCGGAAGTGTTCTTTGATACCGTAACCATCAACGTTGGTGCGCTTCAGGGTGTCATCCTGAAAGCGGCGGTTGGAAACGGCATTAATCTTCGCAAAATTGGCGAAGACCGAATCGGGATTTCACTGGACGAGCAAACATACCCTGAAACCATCGAGGCCGTGTGGCGTTCGTTCGGGGGGGATATGAAGGACGACAGCGCGGCGAACCGCGAATATCGCCTGCCGACCGAATTGCTGCGGACAGATGAATTTCTGACGCATCCGATCTTCGATATGAACCGTTCCGAAGCCGAGATGACTCGTTATATGCGCCGCCTCGCCGATCGTGATTTGGCGTTGGATCGCGCGATGATCCCGCTGGGGTCTTGCACCATGAAATTGAACGCAACGGCGGAAATGATCCCGTTGACGTGGTTTGGCATTGCCAACCTGCATCCGTTTGTGCCGCTGGATCAGGCGGCTGGTTATACCGAGTTGACCAACCAGTTGATGGACCAGCTTTGCGAAATCACCGGTTATGACGCAATGTCTTTGCAGCCAAATTCGGGTGCGCAGGGTGAATATGCGGGTCTGTTAACCATCCGCAATTACCACACTTCGCGCGGCGAAGGCGAACGCAACATTTGCCTTATCCCTACTTCGGCACACGGCACAAATCCTGCGTCCGCGCAGATGGCTGGCTGGAAAGTTGTGGTGGTGAAATCTGCGGACAATGGCGACATTGATCTGGAAGATTTCCGCGCCAAGGCCGAAGCTGCTGGTGATATGCTGGCGGCGTGTATGATCACGTATCCTTCCACCCACGGTGTTTTCGAGGAGACTGTTCGCGAAGTTTGCGACATCACGCATGCTCACGGTGGCCAAGTATATATCGACGGTGCGAACATGAACGCGATGGTTGGGTTGGCCCAGCCGGGGAAAATTGGCGGCGATGTAAGTCACCTGAATTTGCATAAAACTTTCGCAATTCCGCACGGTGGCGGTGGGCCGGGCATGGGACCGATTGGCGTTGGCGCGCATCTGGAGCCCTTCCTTCCCGGACATACCGAGACGCCGAGTGATGTTGGCGCTGTATCGGCGGCACCTGTGGGTTCGGGATCTATCCTTGTGATTTCGTGGGCGTATATCTTGCTGATGGGTGGCTCTGGCATGACGCAGGCAACCAAGGTTGCTATTCTGAATGCGAACTATATGGCGAAGCGCCTTTCGGGTGCATATGATATTCTGTTCAAGTCCAAGCTTGGGCGGGTGGCGCATGAATGTATTCTGGATACGCGTCCGCTGGCCGACAGCGCGCATGTGACCGTAGACGACATTGCCAAGCGGTTAATGGATTGTGGTTTCCATGCACCGACTATGAGCTGGCCGGTGGCCGGAACATTGATGGTGGAACCAACGGAATCCGAACCAAAGGCCGAGCTGGACCGCTTTATCACCGCCATGTTGGCCATCCGTGCCGAAGCGCAGGATATTGAAGACGGCAAGATCGGTTATGATGACAGCCCATTGCACCACGCCCCGCACACGGTTGAAGATTTGGTTGGTGAATGGGATCGGGTCTATTCGCGCGAACAGGCTTGTTACCCTCCAGGTGCGTTCCGAGTGGATAAGTATTGGTCACCAGTGAACCGCGTCGATAATGCATATGGCGACCGGAATTTGATTTGTTCGTGTCCACCGTTAACCGACTACGAGGATTGATAGTTGGCGGTGCGGGGAGACCGCGCACCCAGCGAAACACATTCCACTTGCTATATGTGTATAATCTGACATGGTTAGGGTCGCTTTCGAGCGGCCCTATTTCTTTGTCCGAGGTCATGATATGAAAATTCTTGCCACTGCAGCTTTTCTGCTATCAGCCATTCCGCTCCATGCTTTGGAAATCCAGAAAGTTACGGATGGTGTTTATGCGATTGTTGGGCCCTTGGACCAACGCTCTGGTGAAAATCTGGCAAATAATGCGACGTTCGGTGTCGTTGTTACTGATGAAGGCGCAGTGCTGGTGGATACCGGCGGCAGCTGGCTTGGGGCCGAGGCCCTGCACGCAGCCGTGCGCGAAATCACCGATCAACCGGTAAAGTTCGTGGTTAATTCCGGTGGGCAGGATCATCGCTGGATCGGGAACGACTATTGGCAACAACAGGGGGCCAAGGTGATTGCATCTGACGCGGCTGTTGCAGATCATAAAGATCGCGGGTCGGTTCAGATGACGGGGCTATCGGTATTGCTTGGTGATGAATTGGCAGGGACGGTTCCGGCATACGCGGATATTACGTTCGAGACGGAATACAGTTTTGAATTGGGCGGCGTTGCGTTCGAAATTACCTATGCAGGGCAAGCGCATACGCCGGGGGATAGTTTTGTCTGGGTGCCTTCGGCGGCCACGGTTTTCACCGGTGATATTGTTTATACGGAACGGATTTTGGGGATCGGCGATCAGTCCCATTCCGGTACATGGATCGAGGTGTTCGAGGCCGTGGCAGCGCTAAACCCTACGCATGTTGTACCCGGCCATGGTGCGCCAACCGACCTTGCAGGCGCGACGGCAGATACGTACGATTATCTTGTTAACCTGCGCGCACAGATGGGTGTGTTTATTGATGAGGGTGGCGACATTATTGAATCCGTTAACGTCGAACAGGGCGCGTTTTCTTATCTGGAAAACTTTGAGGGGCTTGCCAAACGCAACGCCCAGCAAGTGTATTCCGAGATGGAGTGGGAATAGGTTAGAACCTGTCCACTTTATAGGCGGATAGATCCACGTTTGTGCGGCGATCCGCTGCAATATCCGCCACCATACGGCCCACACGCGGGCCGATGGTCAGGCCGATATGCTGGCCACCATAGGCGTGAATGACGTTCGGGGCGGCAGGACTTTCGCCTAGCACCGGCATGCTGTCAGGGGTTGTGGGGCGGCGACCCATCCAGACTTCGTCGTATTCGAATTCCAAATTCGGATAGACTTTCTTCATTTGCTTTCGCAGCAGATTGACGGGCGCGCTAGATGCAGGAGCATCGAGACCGCCGAATTCAACAACGCCAGCGGCGCGAAGGAACCCGTCCATCGGTGTCAAAACGAAACGCGAGTCGGTTATCATGTAGGGGTTTGGCGCGGTAAAATTTGGGTTGAACATGGAGACGTGATAGCCGCGCTCGGCTTCCAGTTTCACCTTCGGGGCCAGTTTTTTGGTCAGCAAACTGGACCATGCGCCAGCCGATAGAACGATCTTGTCGGCGGTCAGTTTCTCGCCGCCTCTCAGGGTGATCGAGGGGTTTTCACCAGCGGTGATATCGGCAACCTCGCCCCGTTTGAAATGGCCGCCTTGTGATTGGTAATGGCCAAACAGGGCAGCGACGTAATCGCCCGGCGAAGACAGCCAGCCGTAGTCTTTATAGACGGTGCCGAAGGTGTACGTAGGCCCAAGGTTTGGGTCGCGCTCTAGAATTTCGGCGCGGTTGATATAGTCAGGATCAAAACCATGATCTTTGCGAAGCGATGAAGACAGTGGGTCGGCATCATAGTCAGCTTTGCTGGTGTAAAGGTTCACGTATTCGCCTGTCTGGATAAACGCGGCGGCGGGCGTTGCGGCGGATAAAGCTTGGTGTTGATCAACGGAGTCGTTGGTTAACGCGGCCAGACCCGCAGCGATCTCGGTTACTTTTTTGACGTTGCCGTTGCGTAGAAACGGGATCAGCCACGGCAAAAGGCGTGGCAGGTAGGACCAGCGCAAATAGAGTGGTGAATTCGGGTTTAGAAGCATGGCAGGTGCTTGCGCCATAAGCCCGGGAACGGACACGGGAATAATTGCGCCCCGTGCGATTAATCCGGCGTTTCCGAAAGATGTTTGATCAGGGTGGCCCGGGTCAATCCGGTCAATTAACGTGACTTCCCACCCATCGCGGCGTAGCCATTCAGCCGAAGAAACGCCGGTAATGCCGGCCCCGATGACGAGGATGGATTTAGACATGACGCGCTCCTGTTTTTAGGGCACGGTATGCCTGTAATTCCGTGGCGTCTAGGTTAATGTTTTCAGCAAGCCAACAACGCGTTTGAGGTGGACAGCAACGGCTGCTTCGTCCCCGCGTGTTTCGATATTTAGACGCACCAGCGGTTCGGTGCCAGACATGCGCAAGTTCAACCGCCAATCGCCAAAATCCATACTGAGACCGTCGAAATGTTCGATCATTTGCGCTTCGCTTGCCAGTTCGGTTTCAACCAACTCCAAAGCCGCGGCAGGGTTGCCGATGGTGAAATTCTGCTCTCCGGATCCGGGGAATTTGGCTTTGCGACTGGCAATCAGGTCCGCCAGCGACGTTCCAGTGTTTGAGACCAGCTCAGCCACCATAAGCCACGGGATCATGCCGCTGTCGCAGTAGGAAAAATCGCGGAAATAATGGTGTGCGCTCATCTCGCCGCCATAAACCGCGCCATGTTCGCGCATAACCGCTTTTTGATAGGCGTGGCCGGTGCGGGCTGGCACAGCTTTGCCACCGAGGCCGGTTACGATTTCCTGCGTGTTCCAGATCATGCGCGGATCGTGGATTATCGTCGCGCCCTTATTCGCAGCAAGCGCCTGCTGCGCGAGAAGGCCGACGATATAGTACCCGTCAACAAATTCGCCTGTGTGATCAAAGAAGAAACAGCGGTCAAAATCGCCATCCCATGCGACGCCGAAATCGACATTGTGTTCGATAACAGCGGCCGCCGTACGAGGTTGATTTTCGGGCAGCAGCGGATTGGGGATGCCATTGGGAAAGCTGGAGTCGGCCTCATGGTCCATGCGCACAAACGTAACCGGCACACCTTGTGCGGCCAACTGTTTGGCGATTTCGTCGAATGCAGGACCAGCCGTTCCATTGCCTGCATTAACCAAGATTTTAAGAGGTTTCAGTTTGGTAGAGTCTATAAACGAACAGATTTTCGCGGCGTAAGCCTCGCGGATGTTAACATCCGTTAATGTTCCCTTAACGTCCGCACGGATGAATTCAGCGCGCTCGGCTGACCGTCGAATTGCCGTCATCTCAACTTCTGGGCTAAGGGGACGCGAACCCTTTCCGACGATTTTCATACCGTTGTAATTGATCGGGTTGTGCGAGGCCGTGACCTCGACCCCTGCATCAGCGTTCAGATGATCGGTTGCGAAGTAGACTTCTTCGGTGCCACACATGCCGATGTCGAGGACATCGACCCCCATGTCCTGCAACCCGCGCGCTACGGCTGCCTTCAGTGCGGCACTGGTTTCACGGCAATCCCCACCCAAAACGACGGATTTGGGTGACATACTTTGTGCGATGGCGGCACCGATATCGTAGGCGATAGCCTCGTCCAGCTCCTCACCCAGTTTTCCGCGAATGTCGTAGGATTTGAAGCAGGTCAGTTGGCGCATGGTTTTATCATTTCGTATAAATTCTGGTCGAATAATAGCGGTCGCCCGCTTATGGATATTTCACCGCATTGTCTGGACTTTGTATAAGGTGTTATTGACGCATATCAATGCATTGCTTTCGAGTGCTGCTTAAGTGCAGCATCGGTAAATGAAATGGAAAGGCAGATTAATGAAACTGGTTACTTACGCGCTTGCTGGCGCTTTCATGTTGGCATCGACCGCCGCATTCGCAGAATCGCACGCGGCCGAGACAGAGAATACTCAGCTTATGATCATTGAAGCCGCACTTGCGGGTGGCGACGCTGCTGCTGGTGAAAAGGTTTTCAAAAAGTGTAAAGCTTGCCACATGATTGGTGACGGCGCGAAAACGCGTACCGGTCCGCCGCTAAATGACATGATCGGTGCCGAAATGGGTGTGTTTGAGGGCTTCAAGTACTCAAAAGGCATGGTCGCGCTAAGCGAAGAGAATCTGGTTTGGACGATTGAGAACCTCAATGCGTTATTTTTGAAGCCGCGTGATTTCATTGCTAAAACCAAAATGTCCTTCGCAGGGCTGAAAAACGAAGAGGATCGGGCGAACCTGATCGCATATCTTGCAACATTCTCGACTGTTGAAGCTGACGACTAAACCCAGTTTAACGGTTACTGTATTGGGCGGCCCTCGAATGATTCGGGGGCCGCATTTTGTTTAACTTATAAGTCTTGATATGAATTTTTTCCGCCTGCTGATCGTTGCGACCATTCTGTCGAGTTGTGGAACCCTGCCAACTTACGGTGAATTGGATGTTGTGGGTCACGATTTCCTACCGACTGCTGGCAAGCAGATCAGTGTGACCACATGGAATGTCGGATACGGCGCGCTGGGGTCTGGTGCCGATTTCGTCGCCGACGGCGGGGAGCATTTACGCGCGCTTGATGCAGATGAAGTTGCACATGCGGTTCAGGAAATTGGCATTCAGGTCGGAAATTTTGACGCGCAGTTCCTTATGTTCCAAGAATTGGCGAATGCTAGTGTTTTAACGCGCAATGCCTCCGTTCAATCAGAAATCGATCGAAACCTGACCGAACACTCCGCCGTTTATTGGGAGGATCTTGGTGTGATTGCGCCCAGACCTTACAATATTTCCCACGGGATGGGCGTTTATGCACGAACCGGATCGGGCATCACCCGCGCTTACGAATTACCGCAGGAACCGGGGTACTTTTTCCTGACCGTCAAGCGATACTACGCTGCGATTGTGACCGAGGTTCCAATCCGTGGTACGGATCGCAAATGGGTGTTGCTGAACGTTCACCTTTCAGCATTCGATGACGGCGCTGATGTTCGGCGTGCACAGGTACAGGCAGTGTTTGACTTCGCAAGCGAAGAGTACGCTAAAGGCAATTACGTAGTGATCGGCGGGGATTGGAACATGAGGATTTCGGACACGGATTTCGCGCATACCACGTCGGATAAGGACTTGTTTTGGATTTATGATTTTCCGAAAGATCTGTTGCCAGATGGTTGGCGTTTTGGCGTAGATGAACGAACGCCGACGGTGCGAACGCTGCATAAGCCATATGTTGAGGGGGAAAATTATACCACCATCATTGATGGCTTTGCCTATTCGCCGAATGTCCGATTGCAACGGATCACGACAATGGACCTGAGTTTCGAGAATTCCGACCATCATCCTGTGACGGCGGAATTCTCGGTTCGTTAATCGTTTTCCTGTAACCAGAAATACGCAGATAGCACGCCAAGTGCGATCCACCCGACAGCCCCGACAGCCAAACTACGGCCAGCGAACTCGGCGGCGAGTTCGGGGGGGACCGTTCCACCAAACGCTTCTGGATGTGGTGCGCCGATGATGTGCGGGATGGCCAAAATCACCAGCCCTACACCCCAATGCACCCAGTTTTTACCAAATACGATAGCGGCGATTCCTGTAATTGTCGCAATGACAGTACCGATCATCCAAATCTGCCGATGCGTAATTTCTGCAGCTATCATTCCGGGTAATTCCGGTGGAATCCCCATTGCAGGGGCAAGTTGGAACGCGGCGTAGCCCGCCAAACCCCAAAGAATGCCACTGCGCGTGGTGATCTGAACGCCTTTTTCCTGAGCGAATGCCATTGCGGCGACCATTACAAATGCGAACCCGATGTAGATCGTGGCAGCATAAAGCGCGGTTAGGCCATTGCGGGCCCAGTCGTGCTCGGCTTCGATATCCGGCATGGCGGCGGTTACATCACCAAAATGGATAAGCTGCCCTGTTTCATAAAGCTCCGCTTCTAGCAAAAGTGGAACAAGCATAGTTATTGTCAGCGCTGCGACTATTATCCCCGCAGCGAGACCAGCGAACAAAGCGCTGTAAACCAGATTTTTCAGCATGGTTTAGTGGCAGGCAAAGCCAATAGCGTGGCGCATATCGTGGGCTGTATCGTGCAGCGTTGCAGAGCTTGCGAAGCCCGCGATGAACAACACCGACAGACCCATGAACGCAACGAATGCGATCGAAACAAGGTTTGTATCGGATTTAACGGCCGTATGTGTAGCTGTAGTCATTTTTAGTTCTCCTTACCGTCTACCCCGACGGTGTTTGTTGACACATTTGCGAGGCCGGTCTCCTGGCTTGTGGTTTTTGGCTGGCATCGCCTTCCCGGAGTTACCCAGTGGCATGTGATGCTCGCTAACCACGTACAGTCGCGGGGGCGGCTGCGGCTTCGGGCCCCGATATGGGTAGTCCCTTAACGCATTCCCGTTTCATCCCCGAATGCTTGTGCAAACATGTGGGGAACCTTGCGGGTTAAGCTTTCCGAGATTCGGAGGGGTAAGTCAAGGATTTTGCGTATACCCCTTGATAATTACATTACCGTTGTCAATTATGTTGGTATATTCTAATATACAAATGAATGGCGTCTTTGGCGTCAAAAATAAATGGGGGAAACATGGCTGATTCTTTATCTGACCGGATACTGGGCGAACTGTCCCAAATAGCGGTTTCGGGCCTTAACGGAGATCTGGTTTCGCTGGGTCTGGTATCTGAAATTACGGAAACCGAAGGCAAAGTTATCTTTTCCATCACGGTTCCCGACGAATTTCGGGGCGACTTCGATCCGATCCGCGA
Organism: uncultured Rhodobacterales bacterium; assembly: GCA_937901055.1. Lineage (GTDB taxonomy): Bacteria > Pseudomonadota > Alphaproteobacteria > Rhodobacterales > Rhodobacteraceae > NORP23. The sequence goes on along the minus strand of CALCGO010000294.1, from coordinate 12,561 downwards.
CGACGCGCAAACGCGTGTTGAGGCATTAGATGGAGTTGAAACCGCGCTGGTCGTTCTGACCGCCGCCGTTGATGCCCCCACCGCTGCGGAACAACCGCCTCAATTGCAAACTTCCAAGCCTGTTGGTCGGGATTTGCGCCCGTTGTCTTCGGCTATTCCGGGTGTCGGCGCAGTTGTTGCCGTTGCATCCGGCAAAGGTGGCGTCGGGAAATCGACAACTTCCGCAAATATCGCGCTGGCGTTGTCGTCGCTTGGCCTACGCGTTGGTTTGTTGGATGCAGATATCTATGGCCCGTCTATTCCACGTCTTATGGGTGGGGCCGGACAGCTTGATATTGTTGATGAAAAAATCATCCCGAAAGATTCGTACGGCGTGAAAGTCATGTCGATGGGTTTCATGATGGAAGAGGACAAGCCAGTTATTTGGCGTGGCCCGATGATTGTATCCGCGCTGATGCAGATGGTTCATGAAACCAACTGGGGTACGCTGGACGTGCTGATTTTGGATATGCCTCCGGGAACAGGTGATGCGCAGCTTACGATGGCGCAGCAGGTTCCGATGGCGGGTGCGGTTATCGTTTCGACACCGCAGGACCTGGCGTTGATTGATGCACGCAAGGGGCTGAAAATGTTCCAGGACGTTGATGTGCCTATCCTTGGCATTATCGAAAACATGAGCAACTTCGTGTGCCCGCATTGTGGCGAGACATCCGACATCTTCGGCCATGGCGGCGCGAAGGACGAGGCGATCAAACTAGCCGTTCCGTTCCTTGGTGCGATTCCGTTGCATATGGATATCCGTAAGCACTCGGACGAAGGCAAGCCTACGGTGGTTTCTGACCCGGATGGGCCGCACACCAAGATTTATAAAGCTATCGCTTTGAATATTGCGACACAGCTTCGTGGTGATGAATAAATAAATCGGCCCCTGCTTACCGGTGAGGGCCGAATTCTTTTAGGCTTCTCTCATCAACAGAAATTCGAAAAACTTCAAACCGGCGATTCCGCCGATTACGATAAATATGAACGTTATGTAGGAACCCAGCGCCATAGTTGATGCACCTGAAACGGCTTGGCCGACGGTGCAACCTAGCGCCACAACACCCCCGATGCCCATCAACGCCGCACCAAACAGGTTGCGCGTTGTGTCTTTGGTATCCGCGAATGTTGCAATGGCGAATTTGCCATGAACTACCGCACCGATGAACCCGCCCAGAAGTGCGCCGAGCGTTGTTACGACGGCAAAGCTTGGTGTTGCGTAGGCCGTAAAACGCATCAGGTAATCAAGTGTATCACCCGACGGGCGAACATACGTCAGGGAAGCGAGCGCAACTGGTACATCTGCAAAGTCATCCTGCGCCAAACCTGTCAAAAGCCACGCGGCCGTAACACAAAGCCCGATGCCAACACCTGCGATGATGTGAACCGGCGAGGTGCGGAACCCCTTGTCTTTGAAAATGTAACCAAGGAATGCGGCCAACACGACCACCAACACAATGTTCCGAGCCATGTTTACGCTAAGACCGGTCATTGCGGCCAAGATGTCTCCGCTACGCTGTGAGTCCAAGCCGTAGTCGGCAAGGTTAACTGTGACTGGCGAGAAAATCGCGACGCGTAGAGGGCCAAGCAGGCCACCAATTGTCATATACCCGAAAATGCCGACCACGATCAGAACCATCAGCGAACGCAAATCGCCGCCACCTGCGCGCACAAGGTTTCTGCTCGTACAGCCACCGGCGAAAACCATACCGAAACCGAAGATCAAACCACCCGCAACGTTGCCAAGCCAGTTGAAGCTCGGCGTCAGGTAAAGGGAGCCGCTTAGGTCGGCAATTCCGGTCATCTCGATTATGGTCGCGCCAATGATGGCCGTTGCGGTGGCCAGAAGCCACGAGCGAAAGCGGCGGTAGTCGCCAAAGTTCACGATGTCCGAGATGGACCCCATTGTGCAAAAGTTGGTTCTAAAGACGATGTAACCGAAGACGACACCGATTATCAGGCCGCCAAAACCTACATAGAGTGCCGGAGATTCTATAACTAAATCCCTTAGTACGTCGATCATGATACTTCCCTTGTTGAGTCACACTTTTTTCGCCTCAACCCGTGATTGTTCGCACGTCTATTGGCAGCAAGCAGCATACAACATCACATAGGAATATGATAGACTGTCGATTATCGGAAGTGAATTGCGCTAGTTTAGGCGGTCTCTTCAGCAACAGGCACGAGACAATAAATGTCATACAGTGTGCCAAGCAGCTTTTCGGCCTCGTCGCTGGCAATCGAATAGTAAATCGATTGCGCCTCGCGACGCGTAGACACCAAGCCTTCATAGCGAAGAATCGCCAAATGCTGCGACAACGCAGACTGGCCAAGGCCAACAAGTTTTTGCAATTCCTGTACGGAATGCTCGCCTTGAGCAAGATTGCAAAGAATTAGAAGGCGCCATTGATTCGACATCACGCGCAAAAGCCCGCTTACTTCGGAGGCTTTCTCTTCCAGCTGTGCAAGGTCCATGTTGTCGATCATGCTACTAAAATCCCGCTTTTTTTGTATATGTACTTACTAATATACAGATTTGGTAATATTGCAAGGGTGATCACGTGTCTTTCACTTGCATGTGACGAAGGCAATCCCTTGTTTTGTTGACTCTTGGGCTAAAATAGTATTCATTCATGCTAATAAACGAATTTACGATATAACCCAAAGGGAGGAACCAGCAATGCTGGACAACGCAAACGACGGAAGCAATTCCAAAAGCATGTCGATCATCGCCACCAAAGGCACACTTGACTGGGCATACCCGCCATTCATTCTGGGCACAACCGGTGCTGCGATGGACATGGACGTGACAATGTTCTTCACATTCTATGGCCTTGGGTTGTTGAAAAAAGACCTGAATCTAAAGATGTCCACGCTTGGTAACCCTGCAATGGAAATGCCTATGATGGGCAAGCACATGGCGATGCCAAACATCATCGGCGGCCTGCCCGGTGTTGATAAAGGCGTGACCGCGATGATGAAAAACATGATGGCGAAAAAGGGCGTTGCTTCGATCGAAGACCTTCGCGAAGCCGCCGTTGAATCAGACGTGCGCCTGATAGCATGCCAAATGACACTCGATCTGTTCGAAATCCAACTCTCTGATCTGATTGACGGTGTGGAACTTGGCGGCGCTGCTACGGCTCTCGAAGTTGCTGGCAAAACTGACATCAACTACTTCATGTAATCCTGAATAACCCAACTACGAAAGGTGCTATTTCAAAATGGCCGATCAAACACTTGACGCAAAAGGGCTGAACTGCCCACTTCCAATCATCAAAGCCAAGAAAACTCTGAAGGGTATGTCCCCTGGCGAGACTCTGGCTATCGAGTCTACTGACCCGGGTTCGGTTGCGGATTTTGCTGCATTCTGCCGCCAGACAGGCAACGAGCTGACGAGCTCCGAACAAGCTGGCGACATTTACAACTTCGAGATCAAAAAATCCTGATCTAGTTGTGACTGATTAGTTAAACCCCGTCTGTTTAGGCGGGGTTTTTTCTTGCCTTAACGCTGGCAACATGGCGCAAGAAGCGCTCCACCCACGGGTTCGAAGCTGTGTTTCGCATGTGGCAAAATCCTGCCATCAGGTTGTTAACCACAATTCCGTCGTGGGCACCCGATATCCCGGCCCCGCGCTTAACATCAAACCCGAATTTCGTTGCTGCTGGAAGGTTGTCTATCTTGGCATAGTGGAACTCATGCGCCCTGAATGCGCCGCCTTCTATCTGCCAAAGGCAGTCATCCGAGGGGTCTAAATGTGTGTGCCCTCGACCTTGCGGACGTTCGCACATCACGGCGTTTCCGGGGATCACGCCAACCATTTCGTGCTTCTGCCCTTGCCATTCCAAGGTCTCGCAAAGATACATCAATCCGCCGCATTCAGCGTAGGCTGGTAGGCCGGCTTCAATCGCCCGCTTGATTTCGCGTCGAATGCCAAAATTCGCTTCGAGCTTCGCCATCGAGGTTTCTGGAAAGCCGCCGCCGATGAATAGTCCATCGACTACTGGCAAATGCGCATCATTAATGGCATCGAAGAACGCCAACTCCGCTCCCGCGGCCTCGAAAGCCTCGAAATCATCAGGGTAATAAAACCCGAAAGCTGTATCCCTTGCCACACCGATGCGAAGGCCCTTGGCGAAGCTTGTTACCGACGATCCTTGTGCAAACTCCAGATCGGGTGCTCTCGCCGCGATCGCGATCAACGCATCTAGATCAACGGAATCTGTCATGCGTTGACCAAGCGTATCAATCACCCCTTGGATCATTCCTGTTTCGGACGGTGTGGTCAGGCCCAGATGCCGTTCACCAATTTCCAGATCAGCGCTACGGCCAACCGCACCCAAAACCGGAATATCTGTATATTCCTCAACGGCTGCCCGCAACTTTCCTTCGTGGCGCGGACCGCCTGTTTTGTTCAATATGACACCCGCGATATTCACTCCCGCGTCAAACGCTTGATACCCCACTAACAAAGGGGCAATCCCACGTGTTGTACCCGTTGTATCGACCACCAAAACTACAGGCGCTTTCACCAACTTAGCCATTGCCGCATTGGAATCTGCGCCGTGCAGATCGACGCCGTCGTATAAGCCTTTGTTGCTTTCAATGACAGAAATGTTCGCACCATCGGCGCGGCTGCAAAGAAGGTTGCAGACTTCGCCTTCGGTCATGGTGTTGAAATCAAGGTTGTAGCAGGGTCGCCCACTGGCCAACCCCAACCACATTGGGTCAATGTAATCTGGGCCCTTTTTGAAAGTCTGAACCGTAAGCCCACGCATCGTCAGTGCGCGCGAAAGCCCAGTGGATATTACCGTTTTGCCCGAAGACTTGTGCGCCGCCGCAATCAGGAACCGAGGGGTCATGCCGCTACGGGCAGGCCGCTCCGATCACGGTTGACCCACATATTTTGTGCCATGGCTTGCGCGGCCTCGCCCGTTTCGGCCTGACCCATAGATTTCAGCGCGATTGCCAATGTGCCAGTGATCGACGCTTCCGCATATTCGCTGGATTGCTCGCCACGCCAAATGGCGATCAGGTTCTGGATATCCATTTCCTCGTCAGCTGCAGCGTGACCATTTGGTAGTAGGGCTGGCCATTCTTCATTCGTGATTTCGCCATTCGCTGCCGTCCATGCAACCGTTGGCTTGTTGGGGCGGCGTTCGATTTCACCGCCTTCACCGCGGAAAACGGTCGTCACAGGCTGATCTAGCAGCAAGCCTGCACCTGCGTGAATGTCCATAAAGCCGCGATGGAAAATGCCCTGCATCATAACGGGCGCGTTAAACGGGTTCAGCATCCGGGCGAAGCTGTGAACTGGTGAGCGCAAACCGAAAGTCGGACGCATCTCGATCAATTCGCGCAGCTTTGGAGACAGCACCTCCAATGGCACATAAGCGAAATTGCTGGCGGCGAGATGATCAACTGCTTGATCAAAACAGCGGGCAATCGGGAACCCCAATTGTTGAAGCGTTTCGCGCGTATATATCCGGCCCGGAGTGTGGCCACCTGTTCCATGCATGAAAACTTTGAAACCGTTCTGTGCCAACAGCAATGCGGAAAGAATAAACCACGGTAACTGCCGCCGTTTACCAGCGTACGAGGACCAATCGACATCGACGGCTGGAATGTTTGCAGGCAGATCAAACGTGTCGCGTGTGCCCATGGTGAAGCCCGCAATTTCCTCGGGGGTTTCTTCTTTCAGGCGAAGCAACATCAGGAAGGCACCGATTTGTTCCGGCTTGGCCTCGCCACGCAGGATCATGGCCATCGCCTCTTGCGATTCCTCAACAGTGAACGCGCGGGTCTTGGTTTTACCCCGCGCGAGAATTTGGATGAACTTGGCGAACGGATGTAGTTCTTGTTCCATGATGCCCCTTTATGTGACTAGAGATCCTTGCGGTTCACATTCGCATTGGAAAGGTTCGTAGGCAAGATGCGCAAAAATTTCATTCCCAAACCTGTTATAAGGAACGTAACCGCGATGCCGCCACCACCCAAAGCCCATTCATAAACGCTTGGCGTATAATGGTTGATAGCGCCGTCACCAAAGCCGCTGGTAACTTCAAAACCCGGGAAAATTTCCAATGGATACGCCTGCCCGCCAACGATTATTACATAAAGCTGAACAAACCCGCCAAGGACAACCAGCAAAGCTGCCGTAATCACATAGGCAAATTTGGTGTCCAGTTTTGGGTGGAAAAGCAGAACCAGTGGCACGATGCTACCTAGGAATATCTGACCGCCCCAGAACAGCAGGGTAATGATACCACCTTCAAGCAGGATGAAGCGTTCGAACCCAGTGTGTTCTGCAACATAGATGTTTGATAGATGCTGAACTGTAGTGAAGTACAGCACCACCGCCACAAATAGGCCAAGCAATCTTGCCTGACGGGTGCGCAAGTCGGGGCTGAAATCCCGTGTAGTTGTGCGGCAGGTCCAGACCATCACAATGAGGAAAACCGCAAGACCAAAGGCAAAGGACATGGCAATAAACAACGGCGCCATAATCGCCGCGTCATACCCGGGACGGGCAACAAGCCAGCCAAAGATTGACCCCGTACCCGTGGTCAATATCAACCGCCACAAGAAAGCCGCCGTCCCGGCCGCCCGCAACGCAAGGCTGGGAATCCCGCGCGCCATCTGGGCGTACAGGTAAACCGCAACCACTGCGAGGAATCCGGTATATAGCAGGATATTCCAAGTAAAGATGGAGGTCAGGTTAAAGTAAGTCATGGCAACGATCAGCCGATCGGGACGACCAAGATCAAGAACCAGCACAGCCAAACCACCCATCAACAACGCCATAGCAAGAAGGCTGGAAAGACGCGCTACGGGTTTATAGGCAGTTTTGCCGAACACCGAACCGATCGAAGACACATTCAGCGCACCCGATGCCGCAACAATCAAGAAGATCGCAAATACATGCGGCAGGCCCCAAACGGTCTGATTGTTCATGCCTGTTACGATATGGCCGTGATGCTCGATATACAAAACCGAAACTGCTGCTGCCAAGACAAACATGCCCAGCATAATAATCGAACCCCAGAACTGTGGCGTTGATTTTAGCTCGCGATAGATGATCCGTTCCATGGCGTGGCTCCTATATATTCTGGTAGCGAACGCCGAGGTTCAGCCGAAGATCAGAGCGAAGCTCGATGCTTGGATAGCTGGCCAAGGCCTTGGAAATATCACTTTCAGGATCATTCAGATCACCGAAAATCATGGCGTTGTTGCCGGTGGCAGTGCATGCCTCTACGCAAGCGGTGGTTCCGTCGCCGCGGTCCAGCTTATGGACACACATATTGCAGCCCTCAACTGTGCCATTACCACGAGGCGTTGTTTCTTTTTGACCTGTAACAGGTTCGTGCACAAATGAACGCGCCTTGAAGGGGCAAGCCATCATGCAATACCGGCAACCGATGCAAATGTGGCGGTCAACAAGAACGATACCGTCTTCACGTTTGAATGAGGCGCCCGTTGGGCAAACATCCACACAAGGTGGGCTTTCACAGTGCTGGCACATAACAGGCAGCGAGTTTTCGCGCCCCGTGCTTTTGTCGCGCAACGTTACCTTGCGGATCCACTGTGGGTCAGTTTCCAGACCATTGTCTTCCCAGCCATGCTCGTTTGAACAGGCCGTTACACACGCTGAACAATCAGACGGGCATTTACCAGCATCGATCAGCAAGCCCCAGCGCGTATCGGGGTTGGCTGCCGCAGCGACACCGCTGCCCATAGCCATTAGCGTAACGCCGGGCGCAAGAGTAACAGTTGCCATAGCCGCGCCGCTTTTAAGGAAGTCACGACGATGCATATCGGCGCCCTTCTCTTTGCCTGCACAACCACCGCCACAGCCACCGGTCGGGTTCAATCCGGGAATATTCATTGCGAAAGCCCTTCAATATATGCCAACAAAACATCGAGTGCTTCGGTATCGTCTTTGAACATCAAAGATGCTTCGCCCAATTCCGGTGGAACCGAGTTATGGCATTGGAAACAATCAACTTTAACGGCTGCGTAATCATGGCAAACACGACAGAAATGTTCTTCACTTTTCACAGTTACCGGCTTGGCATCAGGGCCATTTACTGCATGACACGTAACGCAATCGGATAGGGACGCATCGGTGTCCCGAACGCCGTCCTGCACCGTCAAATCACGGTCATGACGCAGCAAATCCATGTGGTTGATCCGCCAATAGTCGTTACCCTCGGGGTGCGCTACGCCAGTCGCCTTCGGGATTTCGGGATAAACCGACCCCGCTTGCGACATGCCGACCGAAAGGCCGAACAAAACCAATGTAGCTATGATCAGCCGTTTCATTTTTATGCTCCAAGACCCATTTTGATGTAGCCCGTTGGGCAAACGTCGGCACAGATGTGGCAACCGATACATTTTGAGTAATCGGTTTCAACATAACGACCAACGGTACGGTCAGACTTCTTAACGCGCGATACAGCATCCTGCGGACAGTAGATCACGCAATTATCGCACTCGAAACACATACCGCAGGACATGCAACGCTCGCCCTCTTTTTGGGCCTGCTCTTCAGTGTATGCGATGATGCGTTCTTCGAAGTTACCAAGAACATTGTCGCCCTCGATATGCACTTCGTCGCGAACTTCACGCGCTTCATAAGGGAAGTGACCTTTATAAAGCTCCGTGTGCTTAACGATCTGGCTATCCGAGCGGTTATCAAAGTTGTGAACCGCGAAATCTTCGCTGTCCGTACCGCGCGTTGGCTGGTGGTCGTACGCAGAAGGTTCTTTACCGCGTGCGTGCAGTTCTTCCAGCAGATTGAACTGGTGTAGGTCAATTGTAGGACGCTTTTCAATTTCACCATCATCAAGGAAATCCGTGATAGTAGCAGCAGCTACACGGCCGTGCCCGATAGCTGTTGTCAACAAATGAGGTTTGATGATGTCGCCGCCAGCGAAATGCTTGGCGTGGCCTTTAACAGTGTAACCGGCATCCGTATCGATGAAACCACGGCCATTATCGAAAGCCTCAAGGCCTTCAAAGTCACCCGCTTGACCAATAGCCGAGATGATGATGTCGGCTTCGATTTCGAACTCTGTGCCTTCACGAGGAACCGGTGCGTTACCCTTCATGTCACATTCGCAACATTTCAGCGCGATCGCTTTGCCGGTTTCGTCTTTGATAACTTCCAGCGGCATAACGCTGCCACGGATATCAACACCTTCGCGTTTAGCGTCTTCGCGCTCATGCTCCGCGGCTGTCATCTGTTCAATCGGGAACAGGGATGTCAAAGTCGCCTGCATACCTTCGCGCGACAAAACGCCAGCGGTGTCTTGCGCGGTGAAGTCGATGACAGAACCATCAGAATGCTCGGTTTTTGCAACGTTAGTTACGTGACCAAGACGGCGGGCAACGGATGCAACGTCGATGGAGGTATCACCACCGCCAACAACCACAACTTTTTGCGCCGTACCAACAACCCAGCCTTTATTGAACGCGTCGAGGAATTCTACGCCGTCGATGCAGTTTTCTGTGCCTTCCCAACCCGGGATTGGCAGTGGGCGGCCCTTTTGTGCGCCAAGCGCCCAGAAGATCGCGTCATAATTTGCTTCGAGAGTGTCGATAGCGACGTCTTTGCCAACGGTGGTGTTCAGATGAACCTCAACGCCCATTTCGGTAATGCGGCCAATTTCGATGTCCAGCATGTCGCGTGGCGTACGGTAGCCCGGGATGCCGTAACGCATCATGCCGCCAAGTTTGTTGTTTGCATCATAAAGCACAACTTCGTGACCAGCGCGGCGCAGGAAGTAGGCCGCCGACAGACCAGCAGGCCCGCCACCGATAACGGCAATCTTACGACCAGTCGCTGCGCCAACTTCGGCAAGCTTCAGGTTGTTTTCGTTAGCCCAGTCACCGACATATTGTTCAACAGCGTTGATGCCAACATAGTCGTCGACTTCATTACGGTTACAACCGGATTCGCAAGGTGCGGGGCAAACGCGACCCATGGAGGCGGGGAACGGGTTGGCTTCGGTCATTTTGGCGAAGGCATATTCCTGCCAAGCCTGACCCTCGACCGGAGATTTGTCCATGCCTCGGGCAATTGCCAGCCAGCCGCGAATATCATGTCCTGATGGGCACGAGCCGGAACACGGCGCGGTTTTCTGGATATAAGTCGGGCACTTGTACGATTTGTCCTGCGTGAAGATTTTATCTTCCAGATCCCAATCGTCGGGCGTCTCGCCCTGTTCGTAGCGCACAAATGTCGGCATTTGATCGTTCATTGGGTAACCTCCGTTGCAGCTGCGGCCTCTTCAGGCGCGGCGTCTTCTTCTGTTTCTTGCCCTGTAAGGATCAGGGCGTTCGAGACTAGCTGGTGGACCGACAGAACCGAGTCCATTTCATAGCCATATTTCGGCATAACCTTCGAGAACTGGGTCTTACAGATGGCGCAAATTGCGGCCATGTGGGTCACCCCGTGTTCTTCGGTTACATCTTTCAATGCGGTCATTCGCGGGCTTGCACCTTTGACGCGCAGGTCCATCAGATCATCCGTCAACAGACCTCCACCACCACCACAGCAGAACGTGCTTTCCTTGATGGTGTCGCGCTCCATATCGAAGTAGTTGTTACAACACGCCTTCAATACTTCGCGCGGTAGGTCGAACTGACCGCCCTCGTATCCGCCCATTCCTGCACCACGGGCAACATTACAGCTGTCGTGGTAAGTCAGGCGAATGTGGTCGTTTTTAGACTTGTCGAAGTTCAACTCACCCTTCTGGATCATATCATGGGTGAATTCCATGATATGCTGCGGAATGGGATAGTTTTGATCGAGGAAGTCGAATGGACCAGCGAGTGTATTGAGGAAGCTATAAGCCACACGCCAAGCGTGGCCACATTCTCCGAAAACGATCCGTTTCACGCCCAAATCTTCGGCCGCCTGACGAATACGAAGGCCTAGCGTACGCATGTTTTCATACGATCCGATGAACATACCAAAGTTGGCAGCCTCGGAAGCGTAGGAACTTACCGTCCAGCTAACGCCAGCTTCGTGGAACACTTTCGCGTAGCCAAGCAGGCCGTCGATGTGTGGTTCGGCGAAGAAATCGGCAGACGGAGTGATCAACAGAATGTCGGCACCTTTTTCATCCAACGGAATGCGGATAGAAAGGCCGGTTTCATCTTCGAGATCCTCTTCCAGATCCTCAAGCGTCGCACGCAGCGCCTTGGGGTTCATGCCGAGGTTGTTGCCAACGGCCGAAGCCTTGGCGATGATTTCGTTACAATACTTCTGGCCTAGACCGACGGTATTCATAATCTCACGAGCGGCCATAGAAATCTCTGCGGTATCAATGCCATACGGGCAGAATACCGAGCAGCGGCGACACTGGGAGCACTGATGATAATAGTTATACCACTCATCCAGAACTTCGCGGGTCAGGTCTCGTGCGCCAACCAGTTTGGGGAAATACTTGCCCGCAAACGTGTAGTAACGACGATAAACTGAGCGCAGCAAATCTTGACGTGCAACCGGCATGTTTTTCGGGTCGCCCGTGCCGAGGAAATAATGGCATTTATCGGTACAGGCACCACATTTCACGCAGCTGTCTAGGTAAACCTGAAACGCGCGGTTTTTCTCGGCCAGCTCACCGATTTTTGCAATGGCAACTTCCTGCCAGTTGTCGATCAGCTCGCCCGGAAAACCGAGGTCCGTGTTGTGCTGCGGGTGGGCCATGTAGGATTCAAGATCCTCCATCGCGCCGCATTTAATGTCAGGGACCGTGAACGGATCGGCCATAAACTTGGGGCCGCCTTCAGCGTTCATGTCTAATTTTGCCATGGTTGCGCCCTCCCTATTCTTCTAGCTTTTTCGCCCACGGGGCGATGTGGCGTTTCTCACGCGAGTTATCAATCTGGTTGCGCGTCGGGCTAAAGAATACGCCTGGGCCGTGCATCAATTTCGAAATTGGGTAGATGATCATCAGGATGGCGACCAACCCGAGGTGGATAAGCAAAATCGGGTGTGTCGGTAGATACAAATCCGTTAGCTGAAAGCGCATCAGGCTTAGGAAAAAGGCTTTCACTGCGATGATGTCGGTGTGGTTAACGAACTTCATCATCATTCCGCTGCCGGCGATCCCAAGCAACAATGCCAGCATAAGATGGTCCGACGGGGCCGAGATGTAACGGATGCGCGCAACGAGGAATCGGCGCGCCCATAGGCCAAGCAAACCAATTACCATCGCAAAACTGGCGTAGACGCCAAACGGCTGGATGATTTCGACCCACCACCAGACGTCAAAGGTAAAATAGCGAATGTGGCGTAGGAAAACGACGAGCATGCCAATGTGAAACAGGTATCCGAACAACCAAATCCATTTGTTGGACTTAAACAGGCTTTCAAACAGCACCACTTCACGGAACATGCGGAAATAAACACCCTTTTGCGTGCGCGGTGCAGGCATAGTAGGGATTTTCAAGGGCGTGGGGGCCTTTGCATAACGTCTGATCTTCATTCCTGTCCCGACAACGAGCAGTAA